>JAYVAI010000495.1:0-7065 GCA_043751075.1 Cyclobacteriaceae bacterium
TCAAATGAACCCAACACAGTGCGGCCACCTTCAATGAACACCATGTTTGGTGCTGGTGGCTGAGAGCTATACGGGTTCACCTCAAACCCTTCGGCCTTGTCGCGGGTATATTTTAGACCGGTGGCGGTGCTCAATTGCCCGGGATTTTGAGCGGTTGGTTTTCCGCCCTTTCCCCCTCCTAATAGAGAACAGGAAGTAATGACTGCAGATAGCCCAACTAAAAACAGTAGTGACTTGAAGTACTTCATTTGCATAAGTTTATAGATCAAAGGAAACGCTAATATAAATAGATAAATCAATGTTTTCCAAAGACTGATAATTTTTTGATCAATCCTTGGATTAAAGTTATCCCTCTAAACGATACAGATTTGGGGATAGTATAATTTTATTTTGGGAGGAAACAGCTAACACCCAAAGCCCTTGTTAGAGTTGGTTCGCCTGACCAACTCTTCTTGCTCTGGCGATTTATGAAATTCTGAGAGCGTGACTAAAATCGAAGTTTTTCATCGGGGCTGACTAAAAAGTCGCTTCTGTCATCGCGGCCTTGAGCCGCGATCTCGTTTTTACGTGCGACTAACTCGATACCGGGTCAAAGCCCGGTATGACAACTTCGATCCAATTGCGACTTTTAGTCAGCCCCAACTATTTTTTACCAACATTAACTATGGCTTTCAATGATTCAAACAGCTTCCTTACACAGAAAGTATTTCGCTGGCGGCTTTAAGATTGTAAGCAGCCAGGGGCCCTAAAATTTCAATCGCACTTTCAACACTCAGAATATTTTCGATCGTCAATAAAAGTTTGCTTCCGCTTTCTTTCAAGCGGCACCTCTTTTGATGGCCTTGAACAAACAACAATATTTTGCCAAACACTTCAGATTTAAAATAAGCCTCGTTGCCAGAAGTAAAATATCCCCGGAGCTTGTCATTCTTCAGGCTGAGCTTTTCAAACCCCAGTGCCTCGCCTATCCACCTAAGGCGAACCGAGTTTATCAATTGCACCACCGGCTCGGGCAATGAACCAAAACGATCTTTTATAGATTCCTGAAATTTGGCCAAGGCGATTTCGTCTTTAATATTATCCAACGTGGCATAGAGCTGTAGCCGCTCGCTGGTATTGTTGATATAAGTATCGGGTATTAAAATTTCCAGATCCGTTTCGATCACGCAATCGGGCACCACCAATTTTGCTTTTTTGGAAAGCTCTTCGGCAAACAAATCTTTAAACACAGTCTCTTTCAATTCCTGAATGGCATCGTCCAAGATTTTATGATACGTATCAAAACCCAGATCGGTAATGAAGCCTGTTTGTTCTGCGCCTAAAAGATTTCCGGCCCCGCGTATGTCGAGGTCGCGCATGGCCACCTTAAAGCCATCGCCCAATTCAGAAAACTCCTCCAGGGCAGCCAGGCGCTTGCGCGAATCGGATGATAGCAACGAGGTGGGCGGAGTAAGTAAATAACAATATGCTTTTTTGTTGGAGCGGCCCACACGCCCGCGCATCTGGTGCAAATCACTGAGGCCAAACATGTGTGCCTGATTGATGATGATGGTGTTGGCATTGGGAATATCGAGGCCCGACTCGATAATGTTGGTTGACACCAGCACATCATATTCTCCTTCAATAAATTTCAACATTGCTTTTTCAAGTTTGTCGCCATCCATTTGGCCGTGGGCAATGCCCATGCGCGCATCGGGCACCAACTTGAAAATTGTGTTTGCAACGTGCTCGATGTCGCTCACACGGTTGTGCACAAAAAAAACTTGTCCTCCCCTTCTCAGTTCTGCACTTACGGCATCGCGGATGATGACTTCATCAAAGGAGTGCAATTCGGTAGTTACAGGCTGCCGGTTGGGAGGAGGTGTAGAAATAATACTCAAGTCGCGGGCACCCATTAAAGAAAAATGCAAGGTTCTGGGAATAGGCGTAGCGGTGAGTGTGAGCACATCTACGTTTACCTTCAGTTCTTTCAACCGGTCTTTCGTTTTCACTCCAAACTTTTGCTCTTCATCAATTACCAAAAGCCCAAGGTCTTTGAATTCAACATCTTTGCTTACCACCCGGTGCGTGCCTATCAATATATTCACGTTGCCTTTTTTTACTTCGGCAATAATCTGTTTGATTTCCTTATCGGTTTTGAAACGCGAAACGTAATCTATCTTCACTGGCAAATTGGCGAGCCGCTCGGAAAACGTGCGGTAATGTTGCATGGCCAAAATAGTGGTGGGCACCAGCACCGCCACTTGCTTGCCTTCGGTAGCAGCTTTGAAGGCGGCCCGAATGGCCACTTCGGTTTTTCCAAACCCAACATCACCGCATACTAAGCGATCCATAGGGTGAGGCTGTTGCATGTCGCGTTTTACATCTTCGGTGGCCTTGGCCTGGTCGGGCGTATCTTCATATATAAAAGAAGATTCCAACTCGGCCTGCAAAAAACTGTCGGGCTGATAGGCAAAGCCAGGAGCTCCTTTGCGCTTGGCGTATAGCTCAATCAATTCTTTGGCAATGTCTTTTACTTTCTTTTTTGCTTTTGCTTTTTTGCTGTCCCACTCGCCACTGCCCAATTTGCTAATGGCAGGGGCGGTGCCTTCTTTGCCTGAATATTTAGATATTTTGTGCAGCGAGTGAATGCTCACGTAGAGCAAATCGTCATCGCGGAACACTAAGCGTATGGCTTCCTGTTCTTTGCCGTTTACTTCTTTTTTTTCCAGGCCGGCAAACTTGCCAATGCCATAATCTATATGCGTTACGAAGTCGCCCGGTTGCAGCGTTTGAAGTTCACGAAACGTAAGTGCCTTTGACTTTGAAAATTTTTCTTTGCTGCGATAGCGGTAAAAGCGTTCAAAGATTTGGTGATCGGTATAGCAAACTGTTTTTAAAGTGTGATCAACAAAACCCTGCCTCAATGAAAACGCAAGCGATTGAAATTTTAATTCGGGATGTATCTCTTCAAAAATGCCATGAAGCCTTTCCACCTGGCGCGGCTGCTCGGCAGAAATAAAGTTACGGTACCCCTGCATTTGATGTTGCAGCAAGTCGGTAGCCAGCAACTCAAAATTTTTATTGAACGAAGGTTGTGCCGAAGAATTAAAATCAAAAACGAGTTTAGGTTCGAAATAAAATTTAGACCCAAATTCAATACGCGATAATGCATGCAGGTTTTGCAAGAAATCTTCTTCTGTGTTGAAAAGGTGATTGGGTTCCAACACTACTTTTGTATTTCCGCTTTCGCGGAGGATTTTGTCAAAACTTGCGCTTGCTTTTTTAAAGCCCCGCCCGATCACATCCTTTGCCAGCTCAGTGTCCTTTAGCCAGATGCGCGAGTTGGTAGAAATAAAATCCAGCAGCGATTGGCGTTCCTCCTGCACCAGGCGTGTTTGCACATTGGGCATCAGGTTTATTTTTTCGAGCGCGTCCACCGACAGTTGCGAGCCCGGATCGAACGAACGGATGCTGTCAACTTCATCGCCAAACAATTCTATGCGGTACGGAAACTCGTTGGCAAAAGAGAACACATCAATGATGCCACCGCGAATGGCAAACTGACCTGCCTCGTAAACAAAATCGGTTTTTTCAAAATCGTAGGTGTGAAGAAATTCTTCCAGAAACACACGGTCTAAAACTTCACCCTTCTTAATTAAAAAGGTATTGGAAGAAAGTGCCTTCTTGTTGATCACCTTTTCGGAGATGGCTTCGGGATAGGTAACAATTACATTTCCTTCAGGATGATTGCTCAACTGATTGAGCACTTCGGCCCGCATTAGAATGTTGGCATTCTCTATTTCCTCATATTCATAAGGCCGCTTGTACGACATAGGGAAGAAGAAAACTTCTTTGTCGCCAAGCAAATGTTGAAGATCGTTGAGAAAATAGGCGGCTTCTTCCTTGTCGGATAGTATGATAATATGATTGGCGCGAATGCTTTTGAAAACAGCAGAAAAGATCACCGCATCCAGGCCGCCATGAAGCCCTTTGATGCGCATGGGTTGAGATGTGGACGTACGAATTCCTTCGGCCAGCGTTTGCACTAAACTGTCCGCACGATAAAGAGCAATAAATTCTTCCGCCTTCACACCAACATTTTCAAAAGGAGGGCAAATATAATCCATTGAAACGATCTTGTAATTTATACCGCACATTTTTTGGTTTGGTGCATTAGACCTCCCAGGTTTTTAAAACCTTGGAGGGCTTGCTGAAATGGTGTGACATTTTGAGATACACCTGTTAATTCTTCCCGTGGCAGGCGAAAGAATTAAAATGTAAATTTGCAGCATGTACTATGTGCGGTTATTAACACTCCTTCTCAGCCTGACTTCCTTTTTATTTATGTTGATAGGCCTAATCAAACCGTGGCTCATGCTCTGGTGGGAAGACGTACAAAACCGGAGAAAAGTAATTAAGCTCTATGGCACGCTGGGCGTATTCTTTATGATTGTTTACAAGGCACTTCACTATTTTTAAATTATGATGACACGAAAAATTTCTATTTTCTTATTGACCCTGCTTTCAGTGGCTTTGTGGAATTGCAATCAGGCAAAAAAGCCGGATGAAAGTGCCAAGCCTCCAATCAACGAACTCCCCTATCTGTCATACACTACCCTGAAAGGCGAGCCGCAAAGCACACGCGCTATGCCCGGTGGCAGTCTCCTTATTTTGTTCAATACCGATTGCGACCACTGCCAGCGCGAAGCAACAGAGATTGCAGAAAAAAATGAAGCGTTTAAAAATTATGAACTGCTATTTATTGCCGCAGACTCTGTGCACCTGATTGAGAACTTTGCCAAAAAATATAACCTGGCCGATAAACCGAATATAAAGTTTGGCCATGCCGACTATCAGGATGTGTTTATGAACTTCGGATCAATACCAACTCCGTCTATCTACATCTACTCGCGTGAGCGCAAATTGGTGAAATCGTTTCTTGGCGAAACGCCCGTGGAAGAACTGATCAAATATCTGTGACCCTGGAGCACACCGCTGTGTGTTTCTTTTTTGTGGAGCTAAACCCGATCAGAAATTTTGAACCCCCATCGCGCAAACGCAATTTCTTTTTTATCTCCTCTGGGCTTAGCGGATAGTTTCGTGTAACCACATTCACTTTGCCTTCGGGCAGAAATTCTTTCAATTGTTTTTTATCGGGGTCAAGGCATTCGATAAGAAAAACCTTGCCGGGAAAATTAGCAACAACAACAGCCGAGGTATAGAGATGGGTGTTTACATCCAACTTGGTTAAGCCAAACTTTTCGGACACCAATTTAAAGGCTCCGGATTTCATGATGGAGGCAGTGGGTTCGTATAGATATTTCTTTGGTCCTCCCAATTCAGTCAGCGCATTTTTCTCTTCTGCCAGGGTGAAGGGAAAAGAAAATCGTACCTCACCATTTTCAAATAGATCAACCGATTCAATCAAGGGTTCTCCTTCATAATCCCGGTTACAAAAAAATAAAAGTTCTTTGCATTCATTGCCAACGGCCACAACAAATACTTTTTGCACAAACGGTATTTCGCGCAAGCCCTGTTGAATGTCGAGGAGTGGCGAGCCTTTCACCAAAAGGTATTTGCATGTTTTAAAAATAGTATGTTGAAGCTGGCTAATATCTGGCGAGCAATCGGATAGCTTATACACTTTTCGTGCGTTTGCATCCCTGCGCGAAGGGTCAACGTAAACAAGATCGCACGGAATAGAGTGCTCAATAAATTTTTCGGCAGACAAACAATGATGGGCAATGTTGCGGGCACCGAGCTGATGGTGGTTGTGCTTTGCTATTTCAAACAGTTCTGCATTTGGCTCAACATAATGAACCCTTTCAAAGGGTGTTGCAAAAAGGAATGTGTCAACCCCAAAGCCCCCGGTAATATCGGCTGCTGTAAGTTTAGTGGAAACATTCATATCTACAACATGCGCTTTGAAAATGGAAGCAGCCTGCGAAGAGCATTGCTCAAGATTGGCAGTAGGCGGATAAACGATGCCCTTGGTTTTATACCATAACGGAAGTTTTGCTTTCGCTTTTTTTCTTCCACTGATTTGCGTTGCCATTGCCGATGAGGGCAGCCCACAAATTTCTTTTTGTTTTAGCACAAGCGTATCTTCGTCAGCAGCTTCATGCGCAAGCAGAAAATTTTGAAAGGCAGCATCGGTGATTTGAGAAAGATAACTTGTGGGCATAAGGCAAAGTTGCTAAATCATTCTGGAACGGAATGGCGGGGCAACTTTACCAAAGACCAATAAATGTTTCGGAGGTAGGCAATCAAACCAAGCCCTTGTGCCACCAGCAGTACCGGATCGTGCCGATATAAACCATAGACCACCACCATCACAGAAGCCGCTGCACTGATCACCCAAAACCCCAATGGCAAAAGGGATTCTTTTGCTTGTTCAGAAAAATACCACTGATAAACATATCGAAAATTTAGCAACAGCTGACCAATGGTTCCGATGATCATAAACTGATCGGTGAAATCACTGCTATCCAAAATTTTTTGAAATGATTCCGGGGAATTTATACCAGTCCATAAAAACAACAGGAACGGAAGCGGCACAATGATCGCGCGTAAAAAATATGGTATGCGTTTCCAAAAACCTTTTAGTTGAAGGTTGCGAATGTAAATGTAAAACGAAATGGTTTGGCCAAACAGAATAACCACATCGTGCCTGAGCATACCATAGATGAGAAAGAGGAAGGAAGCGTTGAGGCTAAATATCCAAAACAACGTAGGCGACACCACCCTGCCTTCACGTTCGGATTGTATCCATTGGGTGATGGTACGTGCGCCAAACAAACCTTGGGCAAAAAAGCCAAGCCCGTAGATCAACAGATCGCGCGTTGTTAAATTGTCGAGAAAACTCAACTGTATTTCAGATTAAAGGGATGCAAGGAGCAGAAAAATTCAAGAATAAAAAAAATACTTCAAGAAAAATACTTCAAGAAACTATTTCATAATACATTTCAAACAATAGAAAAAAAGGAAGGAATAGAATAACTTTGAATACATGAACCCGCTCTTACAAAGGATTTCTGTCAATCCGAACATCTGCTTCGGCAAACCCTGCATTAAAGGGCATCG
>JAYVAI010000496.1:0-2718 GCA_043751075.1 Cyclobacteriaceae bacterium
GAAATGGGATGATCCGGTGATCAACCACCTCCCCGAATTTCAATTGTACGATCCGGCCGTTACGCGCGAATTGAAAATACGCGATCTCTTCACCCATAACTCAGGCGTGGGCAATGCCGATTTTCTGTGGGGGATGATGAACGTGCCCAGCGATGAGGTGCTGGCCAAAATGAAATTGGTGAAACCAACGTACTCATTGAGATCAAGTTTTATCTATCAGAATATTTTTTACCTCTATGCAGGCAAAGTAATCGAAAAAGTAAGCGGGCTTCGGTGGGAAGATTTTATCCAGAAAAGGATTTTTCAACCGTTGAGCATGACGCGCACCTATCCCCAACTTAAAATGGTGAAGGATGCCAATCAATCGCATCCACATTATTTGGTTGAGAACAACATTATGGTGATTGATCGCACCAGTGCCGATGCCATTGCGCCCGCAGGCAGCGTGTGGTCTTGCGCTGATGACATGGCCAAATGGGCCATGTGCATGCTCGATAGCAGCAAATATTCAGGAGGGCGTTTGGTGAAGCCTTCCACCTGGACAGAACTTTTCAAACCACACGTTATTGTTCCTTTGGGTCAGTTCTACCCTACCGCGCAATTGACAAAACCAACTTGGATGACATACAGCCTTGGTTGGTTTCAGCAAGACTACAAGGGAAAGAAAGTGAATTTCCACACGGGCAGTTTGGCAGGCGAAACCGCCATGCACAGCCAGTTGCCCGATAGTCAATTGGCTATTTACATTTTTGGAAATTATGACCACGCAGAAGTAAGGCACGCGTTGATGTTCAAAGCATTCGACCATTTTGCATTGGGTGGCACCCGCGACTGGAGCACAGAATTTTTTACGATCTATAAAAACCTGCAAACTGCTTCTGATAAAAGAGAAAAAACGTTTGAGACTTCGCGGATAGCAAATACAAAACCATCACTCATGTTGGATGAATACACGGGCCGATACACCGATCCCCTTTATGGGGAAGTGATAATCACAAGAGAGAATGAAGAACTCGTGCTGGTTTCCAATCAATTCCTAAAAGCGCGTGTCAGTCATTGGCATTACGATGTCTTCCGGGGTTGGTTCGACAAGCGATGGTACGGAAAGCTCAATGTCAATTTCGTGCTTGGCGACAACGGAAAAATTTCAAAGGTGATTTTTGATGGGATCGAATTTAAGAAGGCGGGGAAGTAGATTTGAGATGTGAGATGTGAGATTCCAGAATCCACCTAACTTCTCTCTACTCCGTACCAACAATCACCTTCCCCTGCCCTTGTTGGTGTTGCGTATAAGCACAAGCGCGTTGGCTCCACCAACAAGCGAGCTAAACTTGGAACCGAAGCTTTCATTAATTTTATATTCAATGAAAAAACCAATTGCGAGCTAGCATCCCGATTTTTTGACTGTTACCTGTTTGGAGTGGAGGCACGTTTTGAAAGAAGGTAAGTTCAAAAATATCATTGCCGATAGCCTAGCCCATTTGACCAGTGCAAAGCGAGTGAACGTTTATGGCTTCGTGATCATGTCCAACCATTTCCATTTGATATGGCAGATGGTGGGAGACCACCAAAGAGCACACGTACAAAGGGATTTTTTGAAGTACACAGGCCAACAGATATTGAAAGAAATGAAGAGTGAAAAATCGGAATTGCTGAACGACCTATTTGTCGATGCAAAGGACAGGAAGTATCAGGTATGGGAACGCAACTCGTTGGGTGTTCCACTCTGGACACCGAAAGTTTTTGAACAAAAGTTAGATTACATCCACAACAACCCGGTAAAGGCAGGGCTTTGCAAATTCCCGGAAGACTACAGGTATTCCAGTGCGCGTTTTTATGAGAAGAACGAAAAAGATTGGATATTTTTAACGCACCATCAGGGGTGAGCAATGTTCGAAAGTTTATCACACAACACCAACAAGGGCGGGGGGGGCAATGTTCGAAAGTTTATCATGCTTGTTGGTGCGGGCCGCGCTCTTTGCCTCGCACAACACCAACAAGGGCGGGGTGAGCAATGTTCGAAAGTTTATCACGCTTGGAAGGCGGTGAAATAGATTTGAGATGTGAGATTTGAGAATCCAGAATCGAAAATCATAAATCCAGAATCCAGAATCCAAAATCCATCCAAACTTCTCTACCTCCCCCCAGGTGGGCAATATTTTTTCAAATACTCGGTATATAACGTAGCGAGATGCTCGCTCGTGCCTGGGCCTTCCGATATGCTGTGCGAGCGGTTTGGGTATGCCATGAACTGAAATTGCTTGTTGTGTTTAATGAGTTCGTTCAGCAGCATCTCGGCATTGTTGTAGTGCACGTTGTCGTCACCGGTGCCGTGAATATAGAGCAGGTTGCCTTTCAGGTTTTTGGCGTGGGCCAGCGGTGAGCCATTGATAAAATCTTCTGCGTTCTCCTGCGGAACGCCCATGTAGCGCTCCTGATAAATGTTGTCGTAAGTAGGTTGATACACCACGGCCGCGATGGCAATGCCCGTTTTAAAAATTTCAGGATATTGAAACAGCAGGTTCAACGTGGTGGAACCGCCACCGCTCCATCCCCACACCGCTACGCGTTCGGCATCTACATACGGCCACTTCAAAATTTCTTTTGCGGCCAGTGCCTGATCTTTGATATTGATGCGGCCTATGTTTCTATAAATACTTTTCCTCCACTCACGCCCTTTGGGTGCGGGTGTGCCCCGGCCATCCAAAGAAATATAGA
>JAYVAI010000497.1:0-7049 GCA_043751075.1 Cyclobacteriaceae bacterium
CAGTGGGAGGATTCGAATTTAAAAACTGTAAAAGTATAGGCGGCACCGAAATCGTGCTTTGCTTGCGCGCTTCGAACACAAGCCCCGTTTTAAGTTTTATATTTAAACCCAGGGTGAACCTTATCCCCACAAATCACATTTAAGTACTATGGACAAAACCTTCTTACAAAAACTTTATCAATCGCATCAGGCATGCCCCACATGCCCTTCACCCGAAGAAGTGTCGCAGGTGTTCACGCAACTATTGGCTGCTCTCTTCCCGGATTTTTCGCATGAATCATTTGCGACAATCAAAGATTTTGAAGACCACCTCAACAAACTTCAAAACAATGTGGAGGAAATGATTCGTCTTACGGCCGGACACAGTCAATTAAATAAAAAAGAGATGACAAGTAAGTTTTTTGATACGCTTCCCAAAATCCATCAACGATTGGAGGATGATGTGCTTGCCATGTACGAGGGTGACCCTGCTGCAAAAAGCACCAGCGAAGTGATCAGGACTTATCCAGGCTTTTATGCGATTGCCGCCTATCGGATTGCCCATGCTCTTCACCGCCTGGGTGTGCAGGGAATCCCCCGTGTGATCACCGAACATGCTCACGGCAAAACCGGAATTGATATTCACCCGGCAGCGAAAATTGGAGATCACTTTTGCATTGATCACGGAACCGGAATTGTGATTGGGGAAACAGCCGTGATCGGCAATCACGTGAAGATTTATCAGGGTGTTACCCTGGGCGCATTGAGTGTGGATAAAAATGATGCGGAGAAGAAGCGCCATCCCACCATTGAAGACCGTGTGGTTATCTATGCAGGTGCCACCATTTTGGGAGGTGAAACCATCATTGGCCCTGATAGTGTGATCGGTGGCAATGTTTGGCTTACGCGAAGTGTGCCCGCTGCTTCTAAAATTTATTACCAAGCCAAAATGTACAATGGCGATACGGAAGAGACCGATGTAGTGATATTTAAAGCACAATAAAAAATGAAACTATCCGAACTGATCGGCAACACACCGCTGGTTGAATTGCAGGCTATACCCGTTAATAAAGCAGTCACGCTCTATGGCAAACTGGAAGGCGACAATCCTGGAGGAAGTGTAAAAGACCGCGCTGCATATGGCATGATAAAAGGGGCCTTGGACAGAGGCGAGATAAAACCAGGAGACAAACTTGTTGAAGCCACGAGTGGCAACACGGGCATAGCATTGGCCATGATTGCCCGCATCATGGGCTTGAACATGACACTGGTCATGCCCGATAACTCAACACGCGAACGGGTGCTGGCCATGGAAGCCTATGGTGCCAAAGTGATCTTAACCCCCCATGCAAAAACAATCGAGCACTCCCGTGAGCTTGCCGAAGAGATGGCCGCCAAAGAAGGCTATCACATCCTCAACCAGTTTTCCAACCCCGATAATTATTTAGCGCACTACAAAACAACCGGGCCCGAAATATGGCGCGATACCCATGGACAAGTAACGCATTTCGTTTCGGCCATGGGCACCACGGGCACCATCATGGGAGTGTCGCGTTACTTAAAAGAGCAAAACCACAACATACAGATAGTAGGAACGCAGCCTACCGATGGGTCGAGCATACCGGGGATCAGAAGATGGTCTCCTGAATTTTTGCCCAAAATATTTGAGCGCGAACGGGTAGATCGTATTGTTGACGTGAGCGAAACGGAAGCGCGCGAAATGACACGCAGACTGGCGAAAGAAGAAGGCATACTGGCCGGCATGAGCAGTGGAGGCGCACTGCATGCTGCCTTAAAAATTGCCAGTGAAATAAAATCGGGCGTGATCGTTTTTATCGTCTGCGACAGAGGAGATCGTTATCTCAGTTCGGATTTGTTTGGGTGATCCCGCGATGACCTTATGGTAGTAGTCAATTGCCACGACCCTGCCTACCGGACAGGCAGGCTTTAGGTCGAGGTTATTGATAGGTAAAACAGCAAGGGGCTTTAGCCCAATTGAATATTTGAATTATAACAATTTAATTTTCGGATGTATTGAGAGCTGATCATCAATTCACCTTCGCCAGGTTTATGATTATCTCCCAATTGAATTGCACAAATTTATGTATCGATTCTTCCAGTATCCGTTCCTGATCGCTGTGAGCACCAAACCCCTTGGGCCCATCTTCGGTGTCGGTCATCGGCCCGATGCCATAGCACTCCACTCCCTTCGCACGCAAAAAAGCCATGTCGGTAGCACCGGTGAGCATGGTAGGAAGTGAAACCGCATTATAAATTTTCTTCAACGCATTTTCAGTAGCCAGAAAGGCTTCAGTGTCCAAGCGCGATGGACGTGAGGCCGGCCGTAGGTTCCTGTTAGTGGCAACGATCTCTACCTGTGAGTTGTTGATAACACGTTTCATTTCCGCCATCAGGTTCGCCATGTCTTCATCTGGCAACGCACGAATGTCGAGTGATGCTTCTGCTTCGCTGGGGATTATGTTCACCAAGTATCCACCCTTAATGATGTTGGGCGAAATGGACGTGCGCAAGGTTGAATACACACGCGGTTCTTTGGCTGCGAAATATTCTTGCGCTGCCTCGGCACCGGTTCCATTCACCAATGCCATATAGCGGGCAGCCTCGGCAGCAGGACTGATGGCGGCAAGGCGTGTGAAAAAACTACGCGTGGTTTCATTCAAGCGCATGGGTGTTTGCCATGCCGCTATTTTTGCAACTGCCTGCGATAGGTGGACAACGGCATTGTCCTGAAGCGGCACCGATCCGTGACCGGCCGTTCCGTGTGCAACAAGTTTTAAACCACGAGGTACTTTTTCGGTAGTGGCAATGCCTGCGTAGATTACTTTACCATCTTTTCTCACCACTCCTCCACCTTCTGCAAAACAAAACTCAGCTTCTATTTCGGGCCAGTGTTCTTTCACCATGTAATCAATTCCCACGGTCACATTGGATTCCTCACCCGACTCGGCCAAAAAAATCACATCCCGATCAAGAGGCACTTTCAACCTCTTCAGTTGAAGCATCACCATCAGGGCCGCCACCACATTGTCCTTATCATCCACGGAGCCCCTGCCATACACATATCCACCGGCACGGGTAGCCGAAAAGGGAGAGTATGTCCATTTGGTTGAATCAACACTAACCACATCCGTATGTGCCATGATCAATATTGGTTTCTTCTTTCCACTTCCTGTCAACCGCGCTACCAGGTTTGGGTGTTTGGGATCGTTGGAAAAAACTTTTGTCACAATCCCTTCGCGTTCCAATACTGATTTTAAATATTCAACTACCGGGGCTTCGGTTCCGGTAGCAACACTGGAGTTTATTTTCAGGATCGCCTGAAAATGTTTCATCGTTTCATCTTCCAGCTTTGTCCAATCGGGTTGCTTGGTTTGTGCTTGGGCGGAAGTAAAGAGCAGCGTGAAAAAAAAGGATAGCAGGATAGAAAGGCGTTGGTGTTTTTGCATAGGGGATTTGGTTTTTATGGGACAAGGTATGAGAAATAAACTGGCAATAGACAAACAAACAGGCTGACAATGATTTCAAGTATTACCGGTCGTTGTTAATTCTACTTTGTTAACTTCCTCAATAAAGCCCTGAAAGGGCGGCATCAACACAACACAGGGTGAAGCTCTGCGTTGTTGAAGCTGCAGCTTGCGTAGCCCTGAAAGGGCGGAATAATACTTTCGCACATACTATCCCGCCCTTTCAGGGCTTTCTCATAATTCATTTCTTAAAAAGACAGGGCTTCACCCTGTCTTGGTATATGCCGCCCTTTCAGGGCTGAATACCTTTTCAATAGCTAATATTGAAGCTAACAAAGTAGAATTAACGTACCTTCAACTCAACGGTTTTCCCATTCATCATCACTTCCATCCTTGCGCCCGACTCCAATACGGTTTCTACTTTGTCGCTTGCCACTTTCACTTTCAGTACGCGCCCGCGAAACTCAATGCGAAAGGAATATGACTTCCATTGATCGGGGATAAATGGAGTGAAGTGCAACTTTCCATCGCGCACCCGCATGCCACCAAAACCTTTCACCACGCTCATCCACGTGCCGGCCATGGAGGTGATGTGGCAACCTTCTTCGGTGTCGTTGTTGTAATCGTCCAGGTCGAGGCGAGCGGTGCGCAGATAGAATTTATATGCCTGCTCAGTATATCCCAACTTGCTGGCGAGTATCACGTGCACACACGGGGAGAGTGATGACTCGTGCACCGTCATCGGTTCGTAGAAGTCAAAATTTCTTCTGATGGTGTCCAAGTCAAAGTCATCTTCAAACAAAAATATTCCCTGCAACACATCGGCTTGCTTGATAAAGCACGAGCGCAAGATGCGATCCCAACTCCACTTTTGATTGAGCGGGCGATCTTCCGGTTTCAGATCACTGGCGCGCATAAGTTCTTTGTCGAGGAAACCATCCTGTTGCAAAATCACTTTGCGTTTGAGGTCGTGAGGATAGTACATGTTATCCGTGATGTTTTTCCATGTTTCTGTTTCCGCCTTCTCTTTGAAATTTGTTTTTGCCACAATCTCATCGTACCGTGCAGGGTTGCTGCCTTTCACATGATCAACAGCCTGCTGAGCGAAGCGAAGTGTCCATGCGCCTAAGTAGTTGGTGTACCAATTGTTGTTTACGTTGTTTTCGTATTCGTTGGGGCCCGTTACGCCAAGCACCACATATTTGTTTTTGTCGGCAGACCAGTTTACGCGTTGTGCCCAAAAACGGGCGATGCCAATGAGCACCTCAAGGCCAAACTCGGTGAAGTAATCTTTGTCATTGGTGTATTCAATGTAATCGCGCATGGCATAGGCCATGGCGCTGGTGCGGTGGATTTCTTCGAAGGTAATCTCCCACTCGTTGTGGCACTCTTCTCCATTCATGGTAACGAACGGATAAAATGCCGCGCCATCTTTGAAGCCAAGTTTCGCTGCATTCTCTATGGCTTTTTGCAAATGCTTATATCTATATATAAGCAGGTTGCGCGCCACCTTGGGTTCGGCAGTGCTGAGAAAAAAGGGAAGACAATATGCCTCGGTATCCCAATAAGTGCTGCCACCATATTTCTCGCCCGTAAAACCTTTAGGCCCAATGTTCAAACGTTGATCTTCACCTGTATAGGTTTGGGTCAATTGAAAAATATTAAATCGTATGCCTTGTTGTGCGGCTATGTCGCCATCAATGGTGATGTCGCACTCTTCCCATTTGTGAGCCCATACCTTAGCGTGCTTTTCAAAAAGCAAATCGAAACCTGCCGAGGCCGCTTCGTTCAGTTTCGCCTTAGCGTGTTCAACCAATTTTTCTTTTGGATGATTCTCTGACGACAAGACGGCTGCATACTTATAGATTACCAATGGCACATTCTGCTTCAACTCTGTTGTCACCACATTGTCGGCATATTTCTCGCGGGTGTTGGCACTCACTTTTGATGGTGCGGTCTTTCCGCCCAACTCAATTTTATAAGTCATGCCAGTGGCCACATGAAAAAATGTTTTGCGTGTTTGAGCAATGACCAATGCCGAGCCGGGCTGAGATTCTTTATAAACCTCATCCCAGAATTTTTCATCGTAGTTTGAGTCCTTGTTCACCACATCGGCATCGACAGAAAGTGTGATCGAAATTTCACCCGAAAAATCCAATGCCGTGATTTGATATCGGATGGCACCAAGCTCGCCATTGGCCATGGAACAAAAACGTTTGGCATCTACGGAAACTTTTTTGCCATCGGGCAAGGTGGCCGTGAAGGAGCGGTGCAGCAAACCGGCTTTCATATCGAGCACGCGCACGAAGTTTTCTACGCTGCATTGTGCGAGGTCCAATGGTTGACCTGCAATTTTTATTTTTATGTCTATCCAACTGGGCGCGTTCAGCACTTTCGCAAAATATTCGGGGTAGCCATTCTTCCACCAGCCCACACGTGTTTTATCTGGGTAATACACACCGGCCACATAGCTGCCCTGATGGGTTTCGCCAGAATATTCCTCTTCAAACGTAGCTCGTTGCCCCATGCGGCCATTGCCCAAGCTAAACACGCTTTCAGAGATTTTGTTGTAGTGAGGGTTCAATCCTTCTTCAATGATTTTCCACTCGTGCTGTTTTAAGTATTGTTTCATGATGTTGGGGGTTAGAAGAAAGGAGAAAGGAGATAGGAGTTAGGAGTTAGGAGTTAGGAGAAGTTTGAGTTTGGTTTTGAGTTTAGAAGTCAGAAGTTAGGAGTTGGTCTTCAATTTTAAAATCCCCGGTTTTTGCAATTACTATATTGGCTTTTCCCAACTGCGAAGGTGAGCCCACGCCCACACATTTCATTCCTGCAGCAATGGCGGCCTCTACTCCGGCTTCAGCATCTTCAAACACAAGGCACTCCGAAGGCTTGGTGTTTAATAGCGAAGCGGCCAATAAAAATATTTCAGGGTGCGGCTTGGTGTGGGCGATCATGGTGCCATCCACCATCGCATCAAACAAGTTTCTGATTTTTAAAAGTTCTATCACACGCGGTGCATTCTTGCTGCTGGAGGCCAATGCCACTTTTATGCCTTTGCTTCTTATGGCAGCAATGAGTTCAATAACCCCGGGAAAAATTTCTTCTGGGCGGATGGATTCAATATATTCCACAAACCAGGAATTTTTTTTGCTGGCCAACTTTTCTTTTTCGGATTCAGAAAGTTGGACGTTGCCCAATTGTAAAATTATTTCAAGCGAGCGCAAACGGCTAACCCCTTTTAACAATTCGTTTTGCTCGATGGTGAGGTTGATGTTAAACTCACTGGCGAGACGCTTCCATGCGATATAATGATAGTGTGCCGTGCCGATGATCACACCGTCCAAGTCGAAAATTACAGCGTTGATCATTTTAAAAAATAAAATTGTTAATGGACATTACTTAAAATTTTATGTTTGATAACTTGGCTCTTCAATCTTTTGGAACGGACTTCGGCCAGGGATAGTAGCGGAAAGCCTGCCTGTCCGGTAGCTATGCCTTACCCAAATTTTAGGCAGCGATTTCATATGCGCTAGCGGCATTGCAAAGATGTTGATAGCCCCTCCACACAGTTTTTAGTCCCGGTGG
>JAYVAI010000498.1:0-7042 GCA_043751075.1 Cyclobacteriaceae bacterium
TTCACGATTCCCCGGTTGCCTACTTCTTCTATCACAATGGTGGCACCGGTAGTTTTCTGTATTTCTTGTACCACTTTTCCGCCTGGCCCGATCACGGCACCAATCAAATCTTTCTCGATACTGATGGTAACAGCGCGAGGGGCATGTGGTTTCAAATCGGCTTTAGAGGCAGCAATGGTTTTCTTCATTTCATTTAATATATGAAGACGGCCCTCCTTCGCCTGATCCAATGCTTCTTTTAGAACTTCGTAGGTAAGTCCATCTACTTTTAAATCCATTTGGCAAGCGGTGATGCCCGCTGCGGTGCCGGTCACTTTAAAGTCCATGTCGCCCAGGTGATCTTCATCGCCAAGGATATCCGACAGGATTGCATATTTTTTTGTGGCACTGTCGCTAATCATCCCCATCGCAATTCCGGAAACGGGTGCTTTAATTTGTACGCCTGCATCCATGAGTGCCAATGAACCGGCACAAACTGTTGCCATGGAGGATGAACCGTTGGATTCCAAAATATCGGAAACTATACGGATTGTATATGGGCTCTCAGTTAGGTTAGGCAACACTTGCTTCAATGCGCGCATGGCCAAATTTCCGTGGCCTACTTCCCTCCTGCCTGGGCCGCGGTTTGGTTTTACTTCACCGGTAGAAAATCCTGGAAAATTGTAATGCAAAATAAATTTATTGGAGCCGTCAAACATGGCACCATCAATCATCTGCTCATCTAATTTAGTACCTAAGGTAACGGTGCTAAGCGACTGAGTTTCACCTCTGGTAAACACAGCAGAACCGTGTGCCATAGGAAGGTAATCTATCTCCGACCAGATAGGGCGTATCTCGTTTGTTTTGCGCCCGTCCAAGCGAACGTGTTCGTTGAGCACTAAATCGCGGCAAGCTTTCTTTTGAATGTCTTTGTAATATTTTTTTACCAGGTCTTTGTTCACCGTGCTGTCTGCTGGCAAAGTGGCTAAGTAATCTTCTACAATTTTTGAGAAGAGTTCGGAGCGGTTGTGTTTGTTGGTGAGTTGTTGACGAGCCACTGCATAGACTTTGTCATAAAGCAACGTGTGAAGTTCTGCTTTAAAATTTTCGTCCTTCACTTCGTGGTTGTACTCGCGCTTTTTGGTTTTTCCGGTTGCTTGTGCCAGTTCAAGTTGCAGTTGGCATTGAACCTTTATGGCTTCGTGGGCCAACTTCAACGCAACAAGCATATCCTCTTCATTGGTTTCTTTGCACTCGCCTTCCACCATAAGAATGTTCTCAATGGAAGCGGCCACAATAAAATCCATATCTGCCTTCTCTTTTTGCTCTAATGTGGGATTGATAACATACTGACCATCAACGCGCACAACACGCACTTCTGAAATGGGTCCTTGAAATGGAATATCAGAAACCGACAGGGCTGCAGATGCTGCAAACGCAGCGAGTGAATCTGGCAATGCATTAAGGTCACCTGATATAAGCTGAATGGCTATTTGGGTCTCGGCATGATAGTCATCTGGAAAAAGCGGACGGATAGCTCTGTCCACCAAACGGCTTATCAGCACTTCATAATCAGAAAGTCTTCCTTCCCTTCTAAGAAAGCCTCCGGGTATTTTGCCGGTAGAAGCAAATCTCTCCTGATAGTCAACCGACATAGGCAAAAAGTCAACTCCCTCTTTAGCAGTTTGTGAAGCCACCACGGTTGCAAGCAGCATGGTGTTTCCCATGCGAAGCACGACAGCACCATCGGCCTGGCGGGCAAGTTTTCCGGTTTCAATTGTAATCACGCGTCCATCTGGAAGCGTGCATGATTTAGAGATGATAGATAAGTTCATGATGTGTGGTTTTAGAAAAGGCTTACAATACACAGCCCTTCGTGTAGTTTATAAAAAAGCGAAAGGGAACCTTGGCACGGTTCCCTATTTTAACTCAAAGTGAATATTATTTTCTTAGTTCCAGGTCTGTAAGAATTGACCTGTATCTTTCAATGTTGGTTTGCTGCAGGTAATTGAGCAACTTCTTGCGCTTGCCAACCAATCTTAAAAGACCTTGCTGGGTTGAGAAATCCTTCCTTTGACCCTTCAAATGGGCTGTCAAATGGTTGATCCGGTGTGTGAACAGGGCAATTTGCGATTCTGGAGAACCAGTATCTGTGTTTTTCTTTGCGAAGCCATGTTTGCTGAACAACTCCTGCTTCTTTTCTGAATTAAGGTACATCTTCTTAGTAAAATTTATCTTTTTCTGATTTTTTAACGCGCAAAAGTAGCCCTATCAGTACTAAAAAACAAACTATATATCAAAGTTCGTTTAAGCAGTTTTAATAAACCTGCGTTTCAGCCTGTCCCAAACAACATTATAGAAATCCCCATCAAAGAGGCGTGCGTCTGCCCGCGCCTGTTTTAAAAAAACCAAACCAATAAGCACGAGTATCGAATTGGCAAGCCATAATCCCTGGGCCACCGTTACTACATTTTGCTTGGCCCATTTTTCGCCCATCAATGTGAGGACATAGAAAACAATGAAGAAAAATATGGAGAGCAGCACGGGCACGCCAAGCCCTCCTTTCTTTATGATCGCCCCCAGCGGTGCGCCAATCAAAAACATGGCGATGCAGGCAATTGAGTTTGCTAAAATTTTATGCCACTGAATATCAAATACTACAAACTCATCCTGGTGCAATTTAATTTGCTCATTGGAATTAAATAGCTGGCTTTTAACTGATCGCACCTGGCTCAAAGCCGAAGTGATGTCGCTATGGATAAGGGCAAGTTTGAAAATGCTGTCTGAAAGTGACCTCACTTTTGGGGAGATTGTGATTTTTTCTGGCGGAGGGTTAAAGGCTATGGCCGTTGGATGATTGGGCTGGCCTTCCACATTATTTTTATTGAGCGCCAGTGAGTCTCTTTTCCGTTTAAGTGCTTTGATCTCCTTCGGCCATTGAACAGAATCTTTAAGATGGTATCTAAACACATTGTTGCTAATGGTATAGATCAATATCTGCTGGTTTCTTATTTCTGTAGTAACCGAGTCCATATCCACCTCTAGTTGCTTCAGGTTTCGCATGATGCGATTACTTTCAAACCATTTTTTATCGGTTCTGTGCAAACCGAACGAAGACAGGTCGAATACGATTTGTGTTTTGGCAAACTTAGTTTTGCGAAATGTTTCGTCATTGGTTTGGCCCGATGAAAAATTGTTGCTGGCACTTGCCCCTTCTATATAATTGTACCCGTTGAACAATTCAAGTTTCAGGTATTGGTCGTTCAGCACGGTGTACATCCTGCCCGAATCGGCTACGGTCACTTCTTTGTTTCCAGTTCTGTTGCGGTGATCATAAATAATGATCCCTTTTAAAATTCCCTCATCAGGAAGTTTCTCATTTACCTTGATGCTGATGTCGGGAATGGAATTATAGAATGCTCCTTGCCGTAAGTCAAGCGAAGGTTTTTTTTGTTTGATATCATAGAGTAAACTATAGGCTTCCAGGGCGGCTTTTGGCACTAAGTAATTGCCCACAATAAAAGCACCCCACGTAAGCAACAGCACAAAAGCAAAAATGGGAAACAGACTTCTTACCAAAGAAATACCAAGACTTTTTATGGCGGTCAGTTCAAAGTGTTCCCCCAAGTTTCCAAAGGTAATAAGGGATGAAAGCAACACAGCCAATGGCAGGGCTACGGGTGTGTTAAAAACAGCGAAATAAAAAAGCAATTTGCCTATCACATCCCAGCCTAGGTCTTTACCAATGATGTCGTCAAAATATTTGAGCATGTGGATATTCAGAAGAATGAACACCACCACCAGGAAGGTGAGAATAAAAGGGCCTAGAAAGGAAGTGAGGATGAGCTTGTCAATTTTCTTCATAAATCAATGGTGCAAAG
This sequence comes from Cyclobacteriaceae bacterium, assembly GCA_043751075.1. Lineage (GTDB taxonomy): Bacteria > Bacteroidota > Bacteroidia > Cytophagales > Cyclobacteriaceae > ELB16-189. The sequence continues at coordinate 3,861 of JAYVAI010000498.1, forward strand.
TTAATCCCAAAAACAAGGCCATTTATTCTTTTGTTGAAAATACCGATCCAGGCCGATCAGTAAGGATATCTTGATACTGATAAAAGTTTGTATGTTTGCGCCTCAAAATCGGAAATAGTAGCCCTGCGTTTATGCAAAGGCCGCTCAACAACCACAATGTTAGTTTTCTGATTTTGAAGTTTTCTTTAACATGGCGCGGTAGCTCAGGTGGTTAGAGCGTTGGATTCATAACCCAGAGGTCGGGGGTTCAACTCCCCCCCGCGCTACTAAATAATTACAATCCCTATCTTTATCACTCGGATTTCTAATTACTTACTAACTGGCGTTACGCAGCGTTAGGCGTCCGGCCGCTTTGAGCCGTCCTGACACCTCGGTTCATAGCTGTTTTCAATACCAGTGCGTAACTCTAGTTACTAATCCGGATTTGCTTTTGTTAACAGAAACGTCAAATCAAAAAAGGATTTTGTAGTTTAATTTGTTGGTAATCAAAAATTCATCTACCTTAAAAATCAAAACGGTATTCTTATGATTGCTAAAAAAAATAAAACACTATTCACGGCTGATTTTGAGATTCATGCTTCCATAAAAATGCTCTATCCCTATTTGCAGACTGCGAGTGGCTTGTCGGAATGGTTTGCCGAAAACGTAAACATAAGCCCCGAAAAGGTGTTCACGTTTGTGTGGGACAATGAAGAGCATAAGGCTATTATGACAGCCCATCGTGTCAATCACTTTGCCCGCTTCGAATATCTTCCGGAAACAAAAGAAGATGAGAAGGATCCATCGTATGTTGAATTGCGTTTGGAAATAAACGACCTCACTCAAACAACCTTTCTTAAAGTGTTGGATTATTCTGACTTTGACGACCAAGATGAATTGGAAGACCTGTGGGAAGGACTGATCGAAAACCTCAAAAAAGTTGTAGGCGGTTAAAATTATTTTTTCGACAAGATTTGCCACACCGATTTTAGTCGAATAAATATAAAATGACACGTAAGGAATAAGGAATCAAAAGTTAATTAAACTTATGTCAACCATAGAATTGAGAAGACGTCTAATTGATAAAATCCAAAATACCGAAAATGAGGACTTGCTCACAGAAGCTTACAGATTGCTCGAGTTGGAGACAGCGGACATTGAAATGTATAAACTAAATAGCGATCAAAGAAAAGCCATTAGTGAGGCCAGAGAACAGATACGTGGTAAACAATTTTTAACAGATGAACAGTCTAACAATGAAATTGATGAATGGCTAAGAAATTAATTTGGTCAGTTAGGGCGCAAAATGACAAGAAGGAGATTTTGAATTATTGGAGGAATAGAAATAAATCAAATGCTTATAGTAAAAAGTTAAACGAGCTATTTAAAGAATCAGTTAAATTCATACTTGACTTTCCTCAAATCGGAAAAACGACTGACGACCCTAAAGCAAGAATCAAGATCGTAAAGGACTATTTGATAATCTACGAAGAGACTGAAACTCAAATATCAATTTTAACAATTTGGGACAATAGACAGAATCCTGATAAACTTAAAGAGATTCTTAGCTGAACGGCCATTTCAAAAAATTCTGCAACTGTGTAAGCACAAGCCAATACTCTTTCCTCCACGTTTTAGCATCAATTGTTACTTTTGCACCCATTCTCTTTTTGGTGAAGGCGAAGGAAATCCATTTTATTAACCCGATTTATGTTACCCTCTATAAACCCAACCGAAACAACTTCCTGGCAACAACTTACCGGTCATCTATTGACTATGCAGGCAACCCACATGCAGGAACTGTTTGCTGATGATCCGAACAGGTTTGAAAAATTTCAACTTTCACTCAATGATATTTTGGTGGACTACTCCAAAAATATTGTCACTGAGGAAACGATGAATTTGCTTTTCAGCCTTGCCAGCGAAGTGCAATTAACGGAGGCTATCCTTGCCATGTTCAATGGTGACAAGATCAACCAGACGGAACATCGCCCTGTGCTGCATATCGCATTGCGCAATGCTTCAAACACACCCGTATATGTGGATGGTGTTGATGTGATGCCCGATGTGAACAAGGTGCTGAAGCAAATCGAAAATTTTTCAACCCGATTGATAGGAGGCGAATGGAAAGGGTTTACGGGCAAGGCAATAACAGACATTGTCAATATCGGAATCGGTGGTTCGGACTTAGGGCCTCTGATGGTTATTGAAGCACTGAAGCCTTATCATAAAAACATCGCGTCCCATTTTGTTTCTAATGTGGATGGCACGCACATAGCAGAAACCCTCAAAAAATTAAATCCCGAAACCACCCTTTTTATTGTTGCTTCCAAAACATTTACCACACAAGAGACCATGACCAATGCCGAGTCGGCAAAGTTTTGGTTTATGGAAAAAACAAATGACAAAGGTGATGTGGCAAAACATTTTGTGGCGGTTTCAACCAACGCGAAGGCGGTCACTGCATTTGGCATTGCTCCCGAAAACATGTTTGTGTTTTGGGATTGGGTAGGCGGACGATATTCGCTCTGGTCTTCCATTGGCCTCTCCATTGCTTGCACCATCGGCTTCGATAATTTTAAACAATTGCTGGAAGGCGCCCACAATGCAGACAACCATTTTAAGAATGAGCCGCTTGAAAAAAATATTCCTGTAGTAATGGCATTGTTGGGAATCTGGTATTCAAATTTTTTCGATTCGCATTCGGAAGCCATACTTCCCTACGATCAATACTTGCACCGCTTTGCTGCCTACTTTCAGCAGGGAAACATGGAGAGCAACGGAAAATCGATAGACCGCAACGGACAGCCTGTGCTCTATCAAACCGGACCGGTTATTTGGGGCGAGCCGGGCACAAACGGACAACATGCATTTTATCAACTTATCCATCAAGGCACCAAACTTATCCCGTGCGATTTTATTGCCCCTGCCATAAGCCACAATCCAGTAGGCGACCATCACGCAAAACTCATGTCAAACTTTTTTGCCCAGACAGAAGCATTGATGACGGGCAAAACCGAAGACCAGGTGGAAAATGAACTTCGTGAAGCAGGCATGTCGAAGGAAGAAATCAAATTCCATCTTCCATACCGGGTGTTCATGGGCAACAGGCCTACCAACTCAATCATGTTTAAAAAACTTACGCCCCGCACATTGGGTACACTCATCGCGTTGTACGAACACAAAGTATTTGTTCAAGGTGT
>JAYVAI010000499.1:0-2705 GCA_043751075.1 Cyclobacteriaceae bacterium
CCGGCTGCGCCAGTAACTAAAACACGTTGAGAACCCACAAAATTTCAATTTGGCCACAAAAGTATCAAAGGAAAGCCAATTCTCTTTAGATTTGCGCAAATTATAACCTACCCAGCATGACAGAAAATTCAAAGCCAACCCCCAACTCCGATGAAATAGATTTAGGTGTATTGTTTTCCAAAATAGGTGGCTTCTTTAAAAATATGGGGGTCGGGTTCATGCGCTTCCTCGCGCTGATCAGGAGGATCCCTCTGGAAAACAAGGCCTTGTTTGGCTCATTGATATTTATCGGATTGGCCATTGGCATTTCGTATTCTGGTTTTTTTAAAAAGAAGTTCTATTCCACCACCATGATCTTAAGCTCTGAGTACCTCAATAAAAGGATCATGGACAACACTATTGAAAAGCTCAATTTGTTAGCTGAGGAAAATGATAAAAAGGGGTTAGCAAATGTTCTACAAATTTCTGATTCGCTTGCTTCCAACATACACGAATTTGAAGCCAAGCCATTTGTTGCCGAGGCAGAACTCATTGAACTGGAAGTTTTAAAAGAGCAGCTAAAAAGTTTTCAGGCCACCAATAAAAATGAAAAAGTTATTGAACAGGTGATTGGCCGGATTGAAATTGAAAATCGTCATGCTTTTGAGATAACGGTCAAGGTGTATAACCCAACAGTGGTGAAAGAACTTGAAATTGCTTTGGTCAAATACTTTAAAAACAACGAGTATCTCAAAAAACGTGTGGACATTACAAAAACCAATATGTTGGCCCGTAAGGAAAAATTATCAGGTGAATCCCTTAAATTGGATAGCCTCAAGGATGTTATCTATGCCAACTATCAAAACATGGCAGCGCAAAGCCGCCAGGGTTCCAACAATGTGATACTCAGCGATAAGGCCGTTGCCAACCCGATAGAAATTTTTAAAGAAGACATTGGTCTTTACAACGAACTTCAATCCATAGACAGGTTTCTTTATCTGCAAGCGGATTTTGAAGTAGTGGATGGTTTTACAGAATTCAGCAAACCTACAAGCGATGGACCTGTAAAAGTTTCTGCTTATGCCGTTTTGATTGCTATCGCCTTAGGTTATCTTTTAGTTGCCCTGTTCAGTTTCAATAAATATCTTGATAAGCTAACCTAAGTGTTCCTCACTTTATTAAAAAAAGAATTTACCCTCGAACTCAGGCGCAAGTCTGTTATTTCCGGTTTGGCCCTTTATCTTTTCAGCACGGCCTTCATTTGCTATCTCACCTTTAGCCTGAAGCAAAACCAAATTACACCCTTGGTGTGGAGTGCTCTCTACTGGATAACCATTCTATTCACCGTGATCAACACGATTGCAAAAAGTTTTATAGGCGAGAAAAAGGGCACAGACATTTATTATTACTCCATTGCCAACCCGGAGATTATTATCTTATCTAAAATCACTTATAATTTTTTTCTCACGCTCATTTTATCCCTGGTCGGATTTATCCTTTTCATCACGCTTTTGAAAAACCCGTTGGCAGACGTTGGCCTGTTTGCTGCATTGATCGTTTTGGCATCCCTGGGTTTTGCGGCATCCCTCACTTTATTATCGGGCATTGCTGCCAAAGCAAACAACAGTCATATTCTCATGGCCGTGCTCAGTTTTCCCATCGTGATCTCTATTTTATTGGTAGTGATAAAAATTACCAAAAACTGTATTGACGGCTTGGATCGCTCCGTGAGCTATAGCGATCTGCTTACACTAATAGCGATAAATTGCCTGGTGGCCGCCATGTCTTATCTTTTGTTCCCGTATATTTGGCGTAGTTAAAAATGGGTTATAGGCAAGAGCCCTGTTAAGGAAATCATAATTATGAACAAGCACAAATTGGCCTGGTGGAAAGTGTTGACAATCATCCTGCTTTATTATACCGTAATTGGTGGATTTCTTATTCCCGTGCCCCGATTGCACATTTTGAATGAAAGCATTCGCATGAATTACTTTCATGTGCCTATGTGGTTTGCCATGATGTTCCTTTTCACGTATTCGGTTTGGTCATCCATTCAATATTTGCGCACCAAGGATATTATGTTTGATGACAAAGCGATCGAGTCATTAAAAGTGGCTTTTTTATTTGGTGGGTTGGGATTATTAACTGGCATGCTTTGGGGCAATGCAACATGGGGAACATTTTGGACCAGTGATCCCAAACTAAACAATACAGCAATCGGACTTTTGATTTACTCGGCCTATTTTATTTTAAGAGGATCCTTGGAAGATGAAACGCTACGAGGAAGATTGAGCGCTGTTTACAACATATTTGCATTCATTGTTTTCATTCCATTGATATACATACTCCCGCGGATGACGGATTCGCTGCACCCGGGAAGTGGCAACAATCCCACATTTAGATTGTTTGACACATCACACAATATGAAATTAGTAGTCTATACTGCCATCATTGGTTTTATCGCGCTGGGGTGGTGGTTTTTTACTTTGTTTTTGAGGGTACGTTCTTTAAAAAAATTGCAAGATGAAACGGTTTAGGAACATCACTTTGTTTGCTTTGATTTTCACTTCGCTGGAATCATTGTGTCAATCCAACGAAAAGGTTGAAATGGCGGATGTCTTGCGACAAGATGGAAAAATCTACACGGTTGTTGCGGGATTAGTCGTTATGCTAACAGCCATGATTATCCTTCTCTTGAGGGTGGACAGAAAAATTTCCAAGCTGGA
>JAYVAI010000500.1:0-19503 GCA_043751075.1 Cyclobacteriaceae bacterium
CGATCTGCAACAGCCACAGGCTTATGCTGCATGAACTCATTCACTGCCCATCCCAAAAAAATGAGCAGAAGAAAAAAAACAATAATGATGCTTAGTATTGAGTGAACAATTTTTTGGTTTGTTCCTGTTTTTAAAAATGATTGTGTGAAGGTGACCATGAAAATAAACATGAACACAGGCAATTGAATGCCAATGGGCGCATCGATGTAGGGGATGCCCGGATATATGTATTGAAAGGCCGCGCCAATATCATAAAACAGAAAAAGACAGGAGGTGGCCACATAAAAGAAAATACCACAAAAACATGTTCTGCTTCACCATGGCAAAACAGAACAAGGCCAGCACGGAGCAGAAAATCAGAATGCCAAAAAGGATTCCGAACAATAAATTGAGGCCGTGATCGTGTTGGTGAAAAGCCGCTTCATCCCACAGGATAAAGGGCGCATCGAGGCTGTTCTCCTGGGTGATCAAAACAAAAACCTCCTTCACTTGGCCTGGTGGGCAATGGATGGGCAGCAGAAAATTGCGGTGCTTCACGGGGCGGTCGGCAAAGTGGTAGAGCATGCCGCTCAATAAATCCTTCTGCTGTTTTTTCAAAAAAAGAAACCCGCGTCAGGTGCGATTGTTTCAATTCAAGCATCAGCCTGCGCACATCACCGGATTGATTTTTTATCCGTAACGAAAACCAAAAATTGTCGGTGCCTATGCCCAGGTGCGAGCTAGTGAGTTTTTTTATTTCGGTGAGGTTGTGTTCAAAAATTTTGGCAGCCGAGCTAATAGTTAGTGACTGGTCTGTTTTAAAATAGCGTATGTATGGGCCGGCTTTTTCGTTTTTGAATGGCCCGTTCACAAACAAGGTATCTTGACCGGATGCACACGCGGCCACACCACTTAAAAACAACAACAGTAAAAGTGCATGATTTTTCACTCCTGTAAAATAACCGGTTATTGTGTTTAACGACAATACCTCAAGTGGTGTATTTCTAACCCTCGGTCTGTGTCTTCACAGATCGAAACAGCCTGGTCCTGATGGTGGTGTGTGTGGTCACAGCCCACTGAGTTCGAAGGAGGTGAACTTCATCATTCAAAAATCAGCATTCGTAATTCGTACTTCCCTTTGAGGGATGAATTTGAAGGTTGAATGACGAGTGTTGAATGTTGCGGTTTTGGGCAATGGTTTTGATTTGGATAGTTACCGAATACAAAAAGAAGTAAATTGCGATACCATTTCCCGGAAGCACCATGAAGGCCAAATACATTAACCCCTTTACAGATTTTGGATTTAAAAAAATCTTTGGTGAGGAAGCAAGCAAACCATTACTGCTCGACTTTCTGAACAGCTTGTTGCCCCCGTCCAATAAAATAAAGGGACTGTCGTTCAAAAACACAGAGCATCTGGGACAGACTGCCGCAGATAGAAAATCCCTCTTCGACATTTATTGCGAAGCCGAGAGTGGGGAGAAATTTATTGTTGAACTACAAAAAGCAAAGCAGAATTTTTTCAAAGAACGGACGGTTTACTACTCCACCTTCCCCATCAGGGAGCAAGCCGAAAGGGGCGAGTGGAACTACAACCTTACCCCGGTGTTCTGCATTGGCATATTGGATTTCACTTTTGATGATTATGAAAATGAAAAGGAGCGAAACGAAGTTGTGCATACCATTAAACTGAAAAACCAAAATGGAAAGACCTTCTATGAGAAACTGACCTACATATATTTGGAGATGCCCAATTTCATCAAGCAAGAGAACGAAATGGAATCAAGGTTGGACAAATGGCTTTTTTTCATCAAACACTTGGAAGACTTTCAGCAAATACCCGCCATGTTCAAAGGTGAAGTGGTTTTTAATGAGGCCTTTGAAAAAGCGGAGTTGGCCAAATTCGATAACGCTGAATGGGAGTCATACGAAAGGAGCTTAAAAGATTACCGGGATCTCAAAGGATATATGGACACAGCCTTTGACGAAGGGAAAATAGAAGGGAAGATAGAAGTTGCAAAAAAATTAAAAGCAAAAGGACTTTCAACAAAAGAAATAGCCGAACTCACGGGGCTATCGGAAGGGGCGATAGAAAAATGCTGATGGTGTAATGATTAGAAACAGCATGTCCGCTCGGTCTGTGTCCTCACAGAACGAAACAGCATGAGCCAAGTGGTCTGTGAAGACAAAGCCCACGGAGTAAGGAGGTGAACTTCAAACTTCAAAAATCAGCATTCGTAATTCGTAGTTCCATTGGAAGATATGAATTTGAAGTATGAATGATGAGTGTTGAATGTTGAAGTTTGAAGACGGTGAACTTCGACAGGTTATACTGATTTCTAAAACAGCATCACCCGTGGGTGTGTGGTCACAGCCCACTGAGTTTGAAGGAGGTGGACTTCATCATTCAAAAATCAGCATTCGTAATTCGTACTTCCCTTTGAAGGATGAATTTGATGGTTGAAGTACGAGTGTTCAATGTTGAAGTTTGAAGACGGTGAACTTCGACAGGTTATACTGATTTCTAAAACAGCATCACCCGTGGGGGTGTGTGTGGTCACAGCCCACTGAGTTTGAAGGAGGTGGACTTCAACACTCAAAAATCAGCATTCGTAATTCGTACTTCCATTGGAAGATATGAATTTGATGGTTGAAGTACGAGTGTTGAATGTTGGAGTTTGAAGACGGTGAACTTCGACAGGTTATACTGATTTCTAAACAGCATCACCCGGGGCATGGTTTTGATTTGGATAGTTACCGAATACAAAAAGCAGTAAATTGCGCTTCCATTTCCCGGAAACACCATGAAGGCCAAATACATTAACCCATTTACAGATTTTGGATTTAAAAAAATATTTGGTGAGGAAGCAAGCAAACCATTGTTGCTCGATTTCCTTAACGCCCTCTTGCAGCAGCCCGACAGAATCGTTGACCTCAACTTCAAGAACACCGAACAGCTTGGCCAGTCTGATGCCGACCGCAGGGCCATCTACGATATTTATTGCGAAAACGAGAAGGGCGAGAAATTCATCGTGGAACTTCAAAAGGCCAAGCAGAACTATTTCAAGGAGCGCACTATTTATTACTCCACGTTCCCCATCCGCGAGCAGGCGGAGAAAGGCGAATGGAACTACAACCTGAAAGCTGTTTACTGCATTGGCATATTGGACTTCACGTTTGACGATTATGAAAACGAGAAGGAAAGGAGCGAAGTGGTCCATACCATCAAACTGAAAAACCAGAACGGTAAGACCTTTTACGACAAACTGACTTACATCTACTTGGAGATGCCCAATTTCAAGAAGGCCGAGAGCGGGTTAAAGTCAAGGCTGGACCAGTGGTTGTTCTTCATTCGGCACCTGGAAGATTTCCAAACCATACCCTCCCTGTTTGCCGATGCCATTTTTCGGCAAGCATTCGAGAAGGCCGAGCTGGCCAAATATGGCCAGGCAGAATTGAACAGCTACGAAAACAGTTTAAAAGCCTACCGCGATTTAAAGGGCGTGCTCGACACGGCTTTTGATGAAGGGAAGATAGAAGGCAAAATAGAGGGGAAGATGGAAGGGAGGATAGAAATCGCCAAAGCCCTGAAAGAAAGCGGTGTCCCGAACGAGATAATCATAAAGACGACCGGACTTGCGCAACATGAAATAGATAAACTGTGAGCAGCAAGTTCGGTGATAACACCGACCGAAGACAAAACTGGCTCCTCATCATTCAAAAATCAGCATTCGTACTTCCATTGGAGGGATGAATTTGAAGGTTGAAGTACGAGTGTTGAATGTTGAAGTTTGAAGGTACGAAGCACGGCCTCCTTCAACATTCAAAAATCAGCATTCGTAATTCGTACTTCCATTGGAGGGATGAATTTGAAGGTTGAAGTACGAATGTTGAAGGTTGAAGGTATTTCTTCATTCCCTCTTTGCTAGTTGGTGAAACCATCGCGCTAAGCCCGCACGCAACACCAACAAAGGCACTGAATAAATTAGCCCGTGGGCAACCTACGATATCACCAAACAAATTGAAATCAATCACAGCCACCTGCTTACTTTCAATATTCTTGTCTTGGCCAGTCAGTGGCCAATCACGCAAATCGTGTGTTGAAGATGCTTTATCCGAACTAAAGCAAAAATATCCCCGTGGATATGAAATTTATTTCAGGCTGCAACCCGACAGACAGGGCTCACTAAAAAGTTTCATCGATTGCAGCGATTATAACAACCGCATAATGTCCTTGGAAACAGTGGTGCGCGAATCGGTACATTTTTTAGATGCCTTACTAACCGATGAGACTGGCAAGCCCACATTTTATTTGATTGACAACACGACTCTTTCCATCTCCCTTTCAGAGGAAGCAATGCTTGCCGTAAATAGCGCAAAACTAAACGCGATCTATAATTTGCTCAGTGAAGAGGAGAAAGACAATGGTGGATATAGTGAGGAGTACCTTACGGGAAACTACGGCAATCAGGATTTTTTCAGTTTGCTCGATGAACTGAATGCTTACGCAAACGGTCTCAACAGCTCAATTAAATTACCCCGCCCCAAAAATGGAAATTCCCACTCAGCGCTTGCCGGGCCCTTAGCCATGATTGTTTTTGTTCTCCGATATTATCAATACCATGAGCAGGTTGGTCCCACGTATTTTAAAAATGTTTTAATGAACGGATCATTGCGGACGGTGGTCCACATCTTGATCAATCAAGCATTGGATGAAGTTAAGGCAGGCAGGCAACTGCCCGACTTGCAGGTGGATGTTGAATTCTGGGAAAAAACCCTCCAAGTCAAGGAGCAGCTTCGAATGTTAAAACTCATCATACCGTAAGTGACAGAGTAGAGTTATCCAACCCTTTCGAAGGCTCACCGCGGTCTGTGCCCTCACAGACCACCAATATTCTCATACTCAGTGTTTTGGTCTGTGAGTACACACCACGGAGATTGATGAAGTTGACATGGGGCAGCATTTGCGCACCCCATCCCCTTTTCAAAATACCCTTTTTGGGGTATTGAAAATGTGAGTGATGTATGATGAAATTTGATAGAGAGAAACATAACTTGAATTATGAGTATTAAATGTTGAATATTGATTGAACCCACACCAACATGTCAAAGCTCTTATTTTTATTTCTGATAGGTAGCCTGAATTTTATTTCTGCCACAGCACAAATAAAATTTTCCACAAAATTTTTTAAGGTCACCGAAGCCACCGTTCAAAGTTGGTCGGCAGGTGCCAACAGGCAGAGCGATAAAAACCAGAGTGGCTTCATTTATCAGATCAAGGTGACTGTTACAAAAGCCAATCAAAGTAAGTTCGACTCGTTGATCGTGGATGGCAACCTGTTGTCGGTAGAAATAGTAAAAGGGAGCGAGCGCAACTACACCGGGTCATTTAGTAAAGGTGATCAAGTGATCGTGTTGGCACGAACCGAAAATAGCACACCGAATAAAAAGGCATCTGCAAAATTATCGGCTGCCATTGCAAAAAAGAAGGAGCAGGGTTTTCTTAGCTATAGAATAAAGGGCAAGCCGTGCCTATTCCCTATTTCAAAATTCACGGAGGCATCGGATCAAATGAAAAATCAATAAACCATGATAAATAAATCTGTTTACTCTTTTGCAGTGATAGTGTTTTTGGCAGGGTCGTATTTTTATTTCTCTACGAATAAAAAACAATCACGCGAAGTCTATGAAGATTTCCTCAACAGCCATGCGTACTCAACAGCATTGAGGACAGCCGATGATCATGAACACAGGCCCGATCGCCCCGATCTTGCCATGATGCAAGACTATCTGTTTACGATGGACCCATCGGTGCAAAGGCCAACACCGTTGGTACTGGTGCCGCTCAATAATCAAACCGCCATGATGCGCGATGGCAAAAGTAAAAGCAACCGTTCGGCACGGGGGCTTTCATCGTTCACCGCTTGGGAAGAGCGCGGCCCTAAACAAGTGGGCGGCAGAACGCGCGCGGTTATGTTTGACCCCAACGATATCACCAAGAAAAAACTTTGGGCCGGTGGTGTATCGGGAGGGCTGTGGTATAACAACAACATCACCGATGCGGCTTCTGCCTGGATCAAGGCGGACGATTTTTGGGACAACCTCGCTGTTTCTTGTATGGCCGCTGACCCCAACAACTCGCAGATATTTTATGTGGGCACCGGTGAATTTGAATGGACTGTGCGCGGTGGTGGTATATGGAAAACAGTGAATGGCGGCACCAGTTGGACACGGCTTGCCAGCACACAAGGATTTTTGGAAATAAAAGACATTGCCGTGCGAAATGAAAATAGCACCAGTGTAGTGTATGCTGCGGTGAAGCCCTGCTTTGGTGGCGATAATCCTGTGCACACTGCAGGACTTTTCCGGTCAACCAATGGCGGCACCACCTGGCAACAAGTGCTTCCGCTGGCGCAAGGCAGCACTCAGTACACAAACTTCCCCACCGATATAGAAATCAGTTCTGACCAAATATGGGTGGGCACCGCCAAGCACTGGTGGGAAAATGGTGCTAATTCTACTATTTACAAATCAACCACCGGTTTGTTGGGAAGTTGGGGCGCGGGGGTTTCTACTTTTGCCGGATTAAAATTTACGGGCCAGATAAAATTATCGGTGGCACCATCAAATAATAATATTGTTTATGCTGCTATTGAAGAGGCGGGAAAAATAGGCGGGATATTTAAGTCAACCGATAATGGAACAACGTGGGCGAGCAAGGCGTTGCCACAAGATGCCGACCTCGGCATTCCCGCCAATGATTTTACGCGCGGCCAAGCTTGGTGGGATTTGACACTCGCAGTGAATCCTTCCAATGCAGAGACCTGTTATATTGGTGGGGTTGATTTTTTCTCCTCAACAAATGGAGCAACCAACTGGACGCAAATTTCAAAATGGTCGAACAATGGCAATCTCAATACGCTCACCTGTTCATTTGTTCATGCCGATCAGCACAGTTTTATTTTCAGGCCTGGTTTTCCCAACGAAGCCATAGTGGCCAACGATGGCGGAGTATTTTATACTGCCAACCTTTCTGCGGCTGCAACCACCGATGTCTTTAGTGCGCGCAACCTCAACTACAATGTTACCCAGTTTTATACAGGAGCCATTCATCCTACCTTAAAAAACTTTATGCTGGGGGGCACGCAAGACAATGGCACACCAAAATTTACTTCTGCTGGCTTGGGCACTACGGTGGATGTGTATGGTGGCGATGGGGCCATGTGTTTTATCGATCAGAAAAGCCCAGCCTTTCAAATTGTTTCGTATGTGTATAACGACATCACGCTATCAACGGACGGTGGAGCCTCTTTTACCACGAAACTTATCAACGATAACAAAAGCGGAAACTTTATCAACCAGGGCGACTACGATTCGAACCTAAAAATTTTATTTACTGCCCGCAGCAATACAGCTGTTTACCGTGTGAGGAACGTAACCACCTCACGCGACCTGGACAGTATTAAAATGGTTTCATTGGGCAGCATGGCATCAGCACTTCGCATTTCACCGCATTCAACTACTGCTTCAAATTTGTATGTGGGCACTTCTGCCGGCAGGTTGTTCAAAGTATTGAACGCACACGCCACACCTTCCATATTGGAAATAACGGGGCCGAATTTTCCAATAGGCTCCATCAGTTCTATTGCTTTTGGTGCCAATGAAAATCAGATTTTGATAACGTTTTATAACTATGGTGTGGTGAACATTTGGGAGACGCGCAACGGTGGAGCTACCTGGCAAAACCGCGAGGGCAACCTGCCCAACATGCCGGTGCGCTGGGCAGAATATCACCCGCTAAGCCCCGATCAAATTTATGTCGCCACCGAGCTTGGTGTTTGGTCTTCCGACAATATAAATGTCGCGAGCCCGGTGTGGACTTCTACCAATGGCGGCCTTGCCAATGTGCGCACCGATATGTTGCGCATCCGCAAGGGTGATAACACCGTGATGGCGGCAACCCACGGCCGCGGGGTGTTCACCGCGCTTATCCCATCTGATATAGAGCAGACCATCAGCTTTAAAACATTCACCTCAAAAACGTATGGCGATGCCCCGTTCAAGATTTGGGCGCAGGCAACGTCCGGCTTGCCCATTACATTTACCAGCACCAATACTTCGGTAGCAACAGTGGTTGATAGCACCGTGACTATTGTAGGCGGGGGCACCACCACCCTGGTTGCTTCGCAGGCAGGAGATGTAGTTTACAAAGCCGCTACATCAGCCAATCAATTGCTAACCATAAACAAAGCGGCTCAAACAATTACGTTTGGTGCGCTGGTTGAGAAAGATATAAATGATGCTGCTTTCACAATTGCTGCTACTTCAAGTTCAGGATTGGGGGTAACATTTAGCAGCAACCTGCATACTGTGGCGAGCGTGGTTAACAATACGGTTACTATTGTGGGCCCCGGCACGGCCATTATTAAAGCGCATCAGGCGGGCAATGGAAATTTTTTGGCTGCTGCGGATGTGCCACAAAATTTAAGTATCGTCACGCGCATCCTTCAGCTAACGGGCACGCTTGATTATGGTGATGTGTTTTTAGGATTGACCGATCAAAAAATATTTACGGCCAGCAGCGTTGGCACCGGGGGCATTACCATTAGCAATATTATTTATCCGAGCGGCTTCACCGGCATCACAAAAATTACTGGAAATACGATTGAGGTCACCGTTACTTTTAAGCCGACCGATGTGATTGACTATGGCGGGAATATTTCTATTGAGTCGGATGCAACTTCGGGCAATAGCACCTTGCCGGTGAAAGGAAAGGGAGTGAAAATAACCGCTTCGCAAGATCAAGCAATGAAAGGCATTGAAGTATATCCCAATCCAACCAAGGATATTCTTTATGTGAGGGCTGTGGTGCCCATCAATTCGGTGGAGATTGTGGATAGCCAGGGCCGATCGTGGAATGAAATACCGCAGCGTTTGGGTGCGAATACTTCTCAACTTGATATGAGCGGGTATGCTGCCGGAAGCTACTATCTAAAAATAAAAACGGAATCGGGCAACGTGATGAAACAAATTGTTAAGAATTAAAAAACATGGCTACCATGAAACTTATGAAAAGCAAGAGCGGAAAAATCAGTGCAGGTTTTAATTTGATGGGGCTCATCGTTGCTATGGGCCTTCTGCTTACCGTGTCTTCTTGCAAAGACGACCCCACGGCAGAGGAAATTTTTAGGAAGAAAATAGCACTTGCGTGGAAATCTTCTTCCACCGGGGTGCAGTTCAATGGAAAAGATGTGAACCCAATTTTCAATGGATTCACCGTTACGTTTACGGAGGCTCAAACTTATGCCACCACAGCGGGCAATGCGCCCGTGTGGCCCGCCTCTGGAAAGTTTACGTTGGTTCCCGTTACAGGTACGCAAGGTTTTGATTTAAAGCGCGATGATGGAATTATTATTCAAATAACCCAACTGACAGAAACGAAACTTGTTTTTAAATTTTCTTACACCGGCAAACCGAACCGCGTAAGTAGTGTGAGTGGTGGATATGTTTTTGATCTGGAGAAAAAGTGAGGGCGCGATAGGTTTCAGTGGGTGCATGACAAATTGCACCCGGCAAATGAATTTCAAAACGCAAAGGCGCAATGAACGCAAAGGCAGCCTCTAAAATTTTGCGGCTAATGAATTTCGCGCCTGCGTATCGGCAAAGGCAAGCGCAGAGGCCGTCTCTAAAATCAATTAGCTATAGTTTTGATTTAGTCCGTATCATCGCCATTTCCTTTGCGTCTTTGCGGTAAATTCCCTAAAGCCCTTTCCTCAAATACACATTTCCATATTTTGATTCGAAACTAAACTTCGGTACGCTTCCGGGCTTGGCCCAAGACCACGACAATCCAATTGTTTGGTGAAGACACGAACCAAGGCGGGGAAGCAGTTTTGGTAAAAGGGTCATAACTAAGAATTCAACGCCAATGGCTGGCTTTTTAAAAAGAGAGTATCCGGACTAAAATCCTGACCATTTTTCCAGCTTATGCTATCAAATTGTGTGGTTAGGCTTATGAAATAAGTTTCATCTTTCAATTCTTTAAAAAATCCAAAGTCCAAATACGGCTTCACATCAAACAACCGTTTTTCACCGTTGCTGAAAACGAGTTCCACGGTGTAATTGGCAAGCGGTTTAGCACTGATTAATTTTACCATTTTATTGCAAAGGTTTTATGTCGAACAATTTATTTCCTGCTTTAGCCAATTCCCAATTGGCCATCAATTCGTCTTTATGCAGTTCTACCCAAGCCCAAACCAATCTCAATTTATTTTTAGGCAGATCCCCTTCAAGAAGCTCCATATTGAAGATGTCAATTACACACGTAAACTCACCATATTTAACATGTATGTGGGGAAGATGATGTTTATCTGTATCGAAGTAATACATCATTACAATAATTCCATAAAACATTGAGATTACAGGCATTGGTATTGTGATTTCTTTAACAACTCATAAATGCTGGACATTTGTTTCATACCTGCTAAAATACGTCTTTCAGATGTTATTGAAAAAGAATGGCTCAATGAAACTTATATTGTTAATTGTTTGCCACGATCTTCAGGGAAGTAAACCTAACCGCTGAGTAAACTCAACCATTGATTCACAGCCCTTTCCTCAAATACACATTTCCATACTTCGACTCGAAACTAAACTTGGGTCCGCTTCCGGGCTTGGCCGATACGTAGGCATGAAAATCTTCAAACTCCGATCCTGAAAATTTTAAATCAAGGTTGGAATAAATCTGGCCGTAATTGGTTTCAGCAATTAATTCACCGGTCGTTTTCTCCTGCACCGTTACGTCCACGCCACCATAAGTTGCTTCCACGGTAAGTGGCCCTGGGCCGCCCAATAAAAAAGGGCAGTCGCCTGCCCTGATGGATATGAAAAGAAGATACAGGTCACCGCTTAAAACCAAGCACGCTTCCTGAGCAACGGGAAGAGGAGCCTTCAAATGTATATTGGATATAATAGATGCCGGTGGCATTGCAGGAGAAGGCGATTGCCGAAACCATCTTGCCATCAATTTTATTGCTGGCAATCTTGTTTCGCTTTGAGTCAAAAATAGTTATCACGATGGTGCTGGAATTTTCCTTCTGCTCGCACAGGGTGAGCATGTACTGCGTGCCTTTTGCAAACGCGTAGGAGTACTCCACTTTAACCAGGTCGCCTTCTCCGTTGATTTTATAGGCTTTAACAAAGTTGAAACCAGGTGCCAATTTCGATATGCACGTGTTGCTCAGTTCCTCTGCATTGCATTGGGAAAATGCTTGCTGGCCGAAGGCAACAATAAAGAAAAGTACAGGTATGATCTTTTTCATAATGGCAATTTTTTAATTGATTATTTTATTTCGCATGGCAGCAATTTTATTTTTAATGGCCATCGCATCCTTATCGGTGATGGTGATGGTGGTAGTGCTGTTGTCTTCGATCATGGCCACCCCGTTCACAATCTTCATGGTGGACTCTTTGTAGGTATAGGTGATGATCACTGCTTCAAAAATTTTGTTCAGTTCTTCAAAATCTTTTAGCAGTCCTGCCGTGCTGCTATCGCTTTTATAAAATGAAAGTAGGATGGCAATTTGTTCGAGGATTATCTTCTGCTCGCCAATCCTGTCCACAATTTCTTTGTTTTTGAAGTTTTGCGACTCCGCCACCTGGCACATGATTTCCATCGCCTCGATCCAGCCGCCCACCAAAAGCAAAATGCTAAGGTTGCTTCTGTTTTCGGTTTGCAGATAGTGGTTGATGGCATTGAAATTTTGCGTGGTCACCAGCAGCAGCGAATCTAAGTTGTTGCTGTTGGCGGCAAGCTTGGCAATGGTGGCAATGTCGAAAAACTGGCCTATGTTCAGGTCATCGGCCAATGATTTTATGGCAGACAGATATTGCACGCCATCCATGTTTTGTCCATAGATATTGGTGTACCCCAAATCTGCTCCATAGATGCCCATGTTCAACGCTTTTTTGTAATTCGAATTATACTTAGAAAGATTGTCGGGTGAGTTGAGGATGCTGCTATTATATTTTGAGCCAGACTGCTTCAGCATCATGGATATTTCCAATGGGCTTGGTATTTGATCAAGGAGGGCAGTTACCACTTCATCATCAATTTTGGGTGCCTGGTTGTTCAGCGAATCCATGCTTGCCTCAAAGGCATTTTCATCGGGGGCTTTTTTGGAACCACAACCGATCAGCAGCGCCAATGAAAGCGCAATACAAATAGTTTTCATAACGGGGGTTGTTGACTTTTCTTTCATTGTTTCGATCTTATGATTTCTTCTTCATCGATAGGTTTTAGGGTATTCTTTAAAATTTACCGGCCTTCTTAAAGGTTCAATATACAAAGTATAATAAAGCAAAACCGAAATATGGAAAATTACCACAATATCGAAAACAAAAGTAGTTACGGTAAGGGCTGCCGGCTGCCCGGTCTTTTGTGAGAAAAAGAACTTCGTCCGTTAAAAGGCAGTTTGGTTTTTTTTTTTGATTCCATCATGGTTGATCCAAGACAATTTCATTCAATGGATCCGGAAGCAAGGATATTTGTTAAAGTGTGATTAACTTCAAAATTTCAAAAATGATATGGATATTTTACTTCACAAAAAATCAACCTTATCTATTTCTAAAATCATAATGCGCATATCAACAATCCCTTTTTTCCTACTCATTTGCACTGGCCTGCAAGCACAACAGGCTCGTACACATACCACCAACAGCAATGCTTGGCTCATGTACTTTGGCAACCACAAAATCTCCGACCGCTTTGGCCTCCATGCCGAAGTGCAGTGGAGGCGGCATGATTTTATTACCGATGACCAACAGTTGTTACTGCGCGTGGGCCTCGATTATTATCTCAAAGACAATAGCCGCTTCACCGTTGGCTATGCCTTTGTGGAAACCTATCCCTATGGCGATTTTGCTGTTGCCAAGGCTTTCCCTGAACACCGGATATGGCAGCAGTTCACCACCTCACAACAGCTGGGAAAAATAAAGTTGGCTCACCGCTATCGCCTGGAGCAGCGCATGATAGGTAACGCAACCACAGGTCAATTTAACAACGGGCGTTATGAAAACCGTTTCCGCTATATGGCCAAAGCCACCATTCCCCTTAATCCAACATCTAAACATCCATTGTTCCTGGCAATGTATGACGAAGTGTTTGTGAACTGGGGCAAAGAGGTAGCCTACAATATTTTCGATCAAAACCGTCTCTATGGTGCGCTTGGTATAACGCTTTCTGCCAAAACAAAAATTGAAGTGGGGTTCTTGTTCCAGCTTATACAATTGCGCAGCCTGGCCAACTCCACTATATCCCCTCAAAATAGAATAGAAGATAACTATACGTTTCAATTGGGTGCTTTTCAAAATCTGGATTTTAGAAAAAAGGAAAAGTAAAAAGATTTAAGATGTGAGATTTGCGCCTTTGTTGGTCTTCTTCACAAACAAACGTGATGGAGAGGGAGAAAAAGAAAAGTAAAAAGTATGAAAAGTGGGCAATAACGCTTCACACAATGAATAGTCAATTCTGCATGCCGTGAGAGCTATTGGCTTAATCATTTTTTGTTCTGCTAGCCTTTTGCCTTGGCACGGGCAAGCCCAACCCGAAGAGCCATCGCCCCTAAAAGCCAACCGGCCCGGAGTATCGGAATCACCCGGTCTGGTAATACCCGGTGCCTTGCAAATTGAAACCGGATACAGCCTTAGAAAAAACAAAGCCCTTGGCATAGAAACATTCAACTACACCTACAATACATTAACCCTCCGCTATGGGGTAAGCAAACATTTCGAACTTCGCCTGAGAAATGATTACCTGGGAAACCGCGAGGTTGATCCTAACAATACTACAGCCACGGTACATGGTTTCGGCCCTCTTTCTCTTGGCGCCAGCATTCAAGTGAGCACTCAAAAAGGAATAGTGCCCGATGCGTACTTCATTCCCTCCCTACGATTTAAAACCGGTGCTTCAGAATTCAGGCCCACCTATACTTCGCCCGATATGGTGTTGGCACTCGGCCATGCCCTCAACAAAAAATGGCATATCACAAATCATATCGGTGCAACCTGGGATGGCCAATCGCCCAAAGCCATTTTTTCTTATATTCTTTGTTTCGATATTGTGCTGGGCAAGCGTGCCAGTTGCTTCGTAGAGTCGTATAATTATTTTAAGACCAACAGCCGCGCACAATTTAATTGGGATGCAGGATTTTATTATCGCATCACGCCCCTCATTCAATTGGATGTATCGGTAGGCACAGGCCTTTCGGCAACTGCCGATGATCTTTTTCTGGATGGCGGCATCACAGCCAGACTATTTAAATAATTTTATTTGCTGCGTATCAAATTAATTCATCTATTTTTAAACATGAGCCACGCTAAAGAAGCCCAATTGTACATAGGCTGTAGAGCTGCGCTTCTTTCCTTCATTTTCATTTCTTTAAACATTCCCATGGTTGCCCAAAAGCAATCACTTGAGTTTTTGGTGGGATCAAAAGATATAATTTACCTTGAATCAAGGCCCATAATTTCGAGCACTGGCTCACAGCTGTATTTTATCAGGAGCCGATTTACTGGCACTGACTATGGTGACGAACAAGATATTTGGGTTGCGGATTTTAAATTCGATGGGGCAAGCCCGATGGTGCGAAGCCTCGGCCCAAGCATCAATAGATTTAAACAAAATAGGTTGGCGGGCATTAGTGCCAACGGTGAAGAGATGATTGTAGTGAACGATAAATTTGACAACGCCCCGTTGCTACGACTCAGGCAAAGAAAAGGAAAATGGAAGGCCGTGGAAGAAATTATCATTCGGGATTTTTATGATATCGGCAACGAAAGAGACTTTCATTATTCTTTTACAGAAGAAGTCATTCTAATGTCATTGAAGCAAAATAACTATGACAATGGGCAAGATATGTTTGTTTCCTTTCCTCGGCCCGACAACAAGTGGAGCAAGCCTATGAACTTGGGGGCGATTGTAAATTCCGATGGTGACGACACCGCGCCCTTTTTGGCGGCCGATGGGCGAGGGTTGTTTTATTGTTCCACCAAGCCAGGTGGGGAGGGCAAGGCCGATATCTACTTTACCTACCGGTTAGATGATTCGTGGACCAATTGGTCGGCACCGGTAAACTTAGGCAACGCAATCAATTCAAAAAATGATGAGAGCTATATTTCGGTGAGCCGAGATTTCAAATACATATATTATGATTCTCATTCACCTATAGATCAGGATAAAACCATTTATAGCAACCTCCTTCCAAGCCATATTATTGAAGAGCACGCGAAGCAAAGACGTGTATATGGCGATAGGCTAATTGCCAATCAGCCTACAACACTTCCGGAAGCAGATGTACCCTATCAATCCAGGTTAAGGCATCGGCTTGGCAGGCATGTGAGCACCACGGGTCTGTTCACCCAAGTTTATCAATATCAAAGTGCTTTAAAAAAAGCAAAATATTCAGGGCCGGTAAGTATTTCTGCCAAGCCAGATGCGCAAGCTTTAACCATGCTCACCATTCATAGCATGTTTAACCTGTGGAGAAACAGTGAAATACTTATCAGCCCCGAAATACAAAGAGGCAATGGAATTGGAAATGGTGCGGGTATGGGGGCTTACCCAAATGCCATGTATGCCTATCCTCAAAACTTACCATTCTTTAGCCGGGCACAAATACGCCACTATTTTAATGTTAACCCTTCGAGGGGGTTGCTGAAATATCATATCACCCTGGGCCGATTCAATATCCAGGATATGACGGACAAAAATCCGTATGCAAACGACACACAAAAAGATTTTATCAATTTTGCTCACACCATGCTGCTGGCGTGGGATGCTGCCGCCACCGCGTATGGTTATACACACGGCATAGCACAAACATTTATCTTCAAAAAGAGCAAAATAAATTTCTTCATCAACACAGTCAATGCACAGCCGGGTGGAAACAAAACCGACTGGAAGATCAATAAAGGGCACAGCGCAAACCTCCAATATGTTTACACATTTAATCACAGGGGAAAAACAGGAAAAATCAGACTGCTGGGCTACTACTCAAAATACAATGGAGGCAATTTCGGCAGCTACTATAAAGATAAACTTACCGGAGCGGCAGTGTATGATAGTACTCATTCGTATGCCACAAAGGTGGGCGGGGCAATTGACATAAATTATAACGTGTCCAGAAATTGGGGATTGTTTTTACGCTATAGTCAGGACGATGGCAAGCATGAAGACTTTGGCTATACCCAAGCCGATGCCAGTATAAATGGAGGTGCTCTTTTTGCCATGACCGCGTTGAGGCGGCCCGCAGACCGGCTCGGCATCACCAGTTCTTACAATGCCCTGGGCCGCAGCCAACGGCAGTTTCTAAAAGAGGGTGGCACGGGGTTTATGCTGGGCGATGGCACTTTGAACTACGCCCCCGAAATCGTTTTTGAAACGTTCTATTCCATTAATTTTTTAAGCAATTTTTTTCTGGCGTTCAATTATCAGAATGTGCTTAATGTAGGCTACAATGCCGACCGTGGCAATGCCTATTTTTTAACGGTATGCTTGTCAATAGACATTTGAGCGTAAAATAAAAAAACTGATATTGCCCACTCTATGCCAAACGAAGTCATCACTATTTTTGAAGCTAAATTGAACGTTGCCTTCGATGCTGGCTATGTAAATGCGGCAGTGGCCTTGTCGCTGATGCTCAATGATAAATTGGTGTGACAACCCATCCACAGGGCAAGTTATTCTGTTGGTTCGCTCAACCATGCCGGCATTTTTCCGCGAGCCGCAGAGGATAATAACCCTTTGATACTGATAACAACCGAAAATTTTGGTGATGTTTTTGGAAAGAGTTATTTGCTGCTCACTCAAAATGACTTCGGCACACTGATCGAAAACATAGGCATGTCAAAAGACCCCAAGGTTGATTTTCGAATGGAGTTTATGAAGGAGGTGGACAATATCATTTCTGCGGCTGTGATCACCAAACTATCCAATCATTTGAAAATAAAAATGTATGGCGACATTCCCATCTGGGTGGGGCCGGAAAGCAAGAAAATAGATGAGCCGATAAAAACCGATTTTCAAGACAAGGCCACGGAAATTTATTTGAACACAATATCCTTTACATTCGAAAAAAACCCTTCCGTGAAGCCCCTCTTTGTGTGGGCAATAGACAGTAACATTGCCGAAAAGATGAAAGAGAAAGCGGTGCATTGAAATTAGTGCCCGCCTCAAAAGCTCAACATAGATTTTGTCAGAAGGAGATAATTGACAATGACTACCGTTGACAACAATGTGTTTTCAGAAATGAAAAGTGACTGGGTTCAATGAAAACCTTAGTAGAATGGAATGCTGTATGTAGTACGCAACCTTACTACTTCGGTCATTACTTAGGATCATTTTTAAAATAGAACCCAATGGAGTTTTATCTTTTTTATGTTGCCTGACCTACGTAGTACACAGTATTACTTCTTCCTAATTCGCTTTGAGGCATGATAAAGTAATAAGGTTGATGGAATCCTTGGATCAACCATTCTACTAAGGTTCAACCCAGATTATTCAATTGCCACGACCCTGCCTACCGGACAGGCAGGCTTTAGGTCGGGAAAATAAATGAGGAATTCAATTGGCTTCCTGCCCGTGCGGCAGGCGAGTAGCCAAAATTATATTGGGGCTAAAGCCCTTTCGGTTTTGCTTCATTTGTTCCCCGACATAAATGTCGGGGCAATTTTGTCAACCATCAATTATTTCACAGGCACCAACTTCAGCAACATACCGGGGGTTTCGGTGGCCACATACAAATAGCCATCGGGGCTTTGTTCAACTGCGCGCACACGGGCCATTTTGTCAAGCAGCCTTTCTTGTTTCACAAATTTGCCCTGGGCATCAAGCTCTACACGCGCCACATGTTGCAGGGCCAAGGCGCCCACCATCAGGTTGCCTTTCCACGCAGGGTATTTATCGCTGGTGACTATGGCCAATCCACAGGTAGCAATGGAAGGCAACCAATAAAAGGCAGGTTGCTCCATGCCTTCCTTTTCGGTGATGGCCGTGATGGGTGTGCCATCATAATTTTTTCCATAGGTTATTACAGGCCAGCCATAATTTTTTCCTTTCTCAACTTTGTTCAGCTCGTCACCGCCCATGGGGCCGTGCTCCACATCCCACAAAGTTTCAGTGGCCCTATCATATACAAGGCCTTGCGGATTGCGATGGCCATAGCTCCAGATCTCTGGTTTAGCTCCGGGTGTGTTCACAAATGGATTGTCGGCAGGCACACGGCCATCTTCATGCAGGCGATGAACTTTGCCTAAATGATTGGTGAGGTCTTGGGCATTTTCTTTTACACCCCGCTCGCCAGAACTAAAAAAGATATAGCCCTTGCCGTCAAACACAATGCGTGATCCAAAATGGGCACCTGCGCCTGAGAACGGTTGAGCACTGAAAAGTTCTTGCAAATCAGTGAATGCATTTCCGGTGAGTTTAGTGCGGGCAATGGTAGTGCCTCCACCCTCTGTGCCTGGCTTTGAATACGTGAGGTATATCCATCCATTGGTAGCATAGTCGGGATGGAGTTTAATGTCCATCAGGCCGCCCTGGCCATGCACAAATACCGATGGTACATTTTCGATTTTTTCGGCTTGAAGTTTTCCGTCTTTCACAATGCGTATTTCCCCGCTCCGCTCAGTTATTAAAATTCTTCCATCGGGCAAGAATGCAATACCCCACGGGTTTATCAATTCAGCAGTGATGGTATCAACACCAAATTTTTGTTTTTCTGATTGGATGATTTTTCCGGTGAAAGTTTTTTCGGTGGTGGTATCAACTTTGGTGCATGCGGCCAGCAATGCTGCTGCAACTAATAGTAAGATTGAATATTTCATATATCTGTGGTTTAAAATTTTGGAAGTGCGAATGTAGGTTGGTTTTAGTACGATGGCAAGCGAATAAATTCCGAATCCATTTTAAACGCAGAGGACCTGCCTACCGGCAAGGCAGGCGCTGAGTTACGCAGAGTTTGATTTCTTGTCTTAAAATCTCTCTGCGAACCTTTGCGCCTGCCTGCCGATAGCTTGCCGGTAGGCAGGGACTCTGCGTTTTATCGTTTGCCTACTTAAGCCGCAAACGTTGGCTTCCCCCTTTTTTTGCCGATGCAATAAAAGCGAATGAAACAATTAGGTTAAACCTGTAATTTTGAGGAATCATTAACGGAATAACTGTCAACGGGAAATAAAAATTCAAAGAAGCGAAATGAAAGATTGGAAAAGAGGGGTGAAGCTTCAAATTATAGTATGTGCACTTTTATCATGTTGGGGAGGGCAATCATTGGCACAAAACAAAGCAATAGTGAAAGGTAAAGTATTAGACTCACTTGCTTCCTCCCCGTTGGGCTACACCAGCATTGCTGTCTATTCCTTAGCAGAAAAGAAACTTCGATTCAAAAGTCTAACGCAACAAATTACAAAAAGTAATTTGTTGCTAAATGAATAACTACAAAAGAATTACATTCGAGGATAGAGTTAAGA
>JAYVAI010000501.1:0-7012 GCA_043751075.1 Cyclobacteriaceae bacterium
TTTATTTGGGCCGCCTGCGTGTTCGATTTTTTTGACGGCTTCATGGCCCGGCTGTTAAAAGTGTCATCGCCCATTGGCAAAGAACTCGATTCGCTTGCCGACATGGTGAGCTTTGGTGTGCTGCCTGCTATGGTCATGTACCAATGGATCGATTCCTCGTCCGGCACAAGCTGGCTTGTTTACAGTTCCGTTACCACAATCCTTTTCTCGGCATTCCGGTTGGCCAAGTTTAACATTGACACACGGCAGACAGAAACTTTTATTGGATTGCCAACCCCGGCCAATGCGCTGTTCCTTACTTCGTTGGTTTTTTTGCCCCAGCCAATTCGCGATGTTGTTTTCACAGCACCCACGCTCAGTGGAATCACATTGGTGTTTTCTTTGTTATTGGTGTTGCCCGTTGAACTCTTTGCTCTAAAATTCAAAGATTTCTCGTGGGGCAGCAATCAAACGAGGTTTACTTTTATGGCTCTGTCGGTATTTCTCATAATAATGCTAAAAGCGGGGGCGTTGCCCTTTATTATACTTTCATACATACTTATTTCGTTAGTGGGCAATATGTTGGCCCGAATGAAAAAACGGGTTCTATGACGGATAGAGAGGGTAGGTAGTGAAGACCCTATTCGGCAAGCAGTATTTGAGCATGACTTTAACCTTAGTAGAAATCATTTGTTACTGTGAACTCTAACCTTATTACCTTATTTTACTACACAATTGGATGAATAATAAGGTAATAAGGTTGGGGTTGATTTCATAAAACGATTCTTCTACTAAGGTTAAAGCCTACGCAAAAGGTCGGCAATTAAAAATTTACCCACTCCAACATCATAGAGCCAAAAAATGATCATCGTGTGATTCCTTTCCACAAAAAATTAATTATAGCGCACCTACTTTGCCTGGCTGGTTTAGTAAACCCTTGCTTTGGCCAAACCCCTTCTGTGTTGAGCACCGGCAATTGGTTTAAGTTTTCGGTAACGCAAGACGGAGTGTTTAAAATTGATTACACATTGTTGCGAAGTGCAGGGGTCAATCCCGATCAGATCAATCCAAAAAATATAAAAATCTTTTCAGGCAGCTATGGCATGTTGCCACAGGCAAACAGTGCCCCACGCAAAAGTGAATTGACCGAGTTGGCCATTTTTGTGGCTGGCGAAGCGGATGAAAAATTCAATAATTCCGACCATATTTTATTTTTCGCGCAAGGCCCCGATCAGTACCAATACAATCTTGCCAAAAAGGCATTTTACTATGAGAACAATTTATTTTCGGATAAGAATTTTTATTTCTTAACTGTTGGCGAAAGCGATGGCAAGCGAATTTCTACCATAGAAAACATTGCTGGCACATTTCCCTTGATCCAGACGTATGATGATTTTGCTTTCTACGAAACCGAAAAATTTAACCTGTTGAAATCTGGCAGGCAGTGGTTTGGAGAACAATTCGATGCAGCCCCGGAAGCTACCATAAGGTTTGAGATTTTGGGCATAGCCGATAACACGGACATTAAACTCATTTCGCATGTGATGGCGCAATCCATTACCAACACATCCTTCAAGGTGTTTATGAACGATGCCCCCGTGCTCACACAACCCATCGATGCAATCCCCAACTCACAATATGGTATCAAGGGCCGGATCAAAGCTGATACAATTGTTTTTTCTTCCAACACGGTAAGCGCATCAACAAGGTTGAATCAGGATATTAAATATCAGTTTACAAAAGGAGGCCCCGGCATTTCGGTGGGATATCTGGATTTTTTTCTTCTCTCCTTCAAAAGAAAATTGGCACTTTATGGCAATCAGACACTTTTTAGGTCAGCCGAAAGCGTTGCTAACAACACTTCTTCTTTTGAGGTAGCTTCAGTTGCCACGGCCACACAGGTGTGGGATGTATCAAATCCTGATGAAGCAAAAAACCAGGCATTTGTTTTAACAGGATCACAACTGAAATTTTCTGCTCTTACCAATTCGCTCCGAACATTTATTGTGTTCAACCCGGCCCAAGTAAAACCACCTGCCTTTGAACCGAAGGTAGAAAATCAAAACCTACATCAGATAACGGCACCCGCCTTGGTGATCATCACTAACACTTCGCTGCTTGCGGAAGCTAAACGGCTTGCTGCCCATCGTCAAACCCGTTCAGGCATTTCCGCCAACGTAGTTACCACCGAACAAATCTATAATGAATACTCAGGTGGAAAACAGGACATAACTTCGCTGCGCGATTTTGTCCGGGGCTTATATGCACAACCGGCATCGGCCCTAAAAAATGTATTGTTGTTTGGGCGTGGTTCGTACGATTATAAAAACAGGGTGCTTGGCAACACCAACCTGGTCCCCATTTATGAGTCGCGGGTTTCGCTCAGCCCTTTGGAAACCTATTCGTCCGATGACTACTTTGGCATACTGGAAGAAACCGAAGGCGATTGGAAAGAAAACCCAGCACAAAACAACACCTTGGATATTGGAGTGGGAAGGCTGCCCGTAAAAAATAGTGAAGAGGCAAAAGACGTGGTTGATAAATTGATCGAGTATGATTTAAAAATAACGGAAGGTGCTTCCTGGCAAAATGAATTCCTTTTTGTTGCCGATGATGGCGACTTCAATATCCATCAGAACCAAACCGATCAATTGGCAAACTCCATAGAGCAATATGATCCAACTTTCAATACAAGAAAATTTTATTTGGATTCATTTGTTCAGATCGAGCGGCCCAGTGGGCAATTCAGTCCGGCTGCAGGCAAGGCACTCGATTTAGAAATAAGAAAGGGCGCACTGATTGTAAATTATACAGGACATGGCTCGGAACAAGTGTGGATGGACGAACGCATTTTAGATGAAACCGTCATCAAAAGTTGGAAGCAAGGACCCAAGTACCCCTTGTTCATCACGGCCACGTGCGAGTTCGGCCGCAACGATGATCCCTTTCAGATTTCCAGTGGCGAGCGAACGCTGCTGCAAAAAAAAGGTGGCTCAATAGGATTGGTGACCACCGCAAGGCCCGTAAACTCCAGCACAAATTTTACCTTGAACAAAGCCTTTTATGAATCGTTGTTCATTAAACAAAACAATCAGTTCAGGGATTTGGGCAGCATCTTTCGCGACACCAAAAACAAAAGCCTGAGTGGAATTTCCAACCGTAACTTCTCCCTGCTCGCAGACCCTTCCATGAAATTGGCGCTTCCAGGAAATGAAATAATCATTGATGACATAAAGACCGCATCGGGTTCATCGCAATTAAAAGCATTGTCAAAGGTGATCGTAAATGGGCACCTCGAAAAAAATAAGTTGCCCAACAATTCCTTTACAGGGAAATTGAATTTTACCTTGTTCGACCAGGTGGAAAACCGTGTGACCAAAGGAGATGAAAACCCGCCCTTCACATTTATTGCCAGAGATAATTTGCTGTTTCGTGGGACAACATCCGTTTCGCAAGGAAGCTTTCAACTTGAATTTGTAATGCCAAAAAACACTTCGGCAGAATTGGTGACAGGCAAGGTCAGCACTTTTGCATCAACCAAAAACGGTGAGTATGCCGGTGGTTATTTGTTCAATAGTTTGGTTGGAGGCGTTGAAGAAAACCCTCCGGCTGATAACACCCCTCCCGGTATCAGATTATTTTTGGGCGACACTACCTTTATCAATGGAGGTAAGGTAGGGCCAAGCACAAAAATTGTAGCACTGCTCTCGGACAACAGCGGCATTAATATTTCTTCAACACCAACAGGAAATGATATAGTGGCCAGCCTAGACCAAGGCGATGCAACTGCAATAAACAAATACTATGAAGCAAACTCAGATACCTACAAAAAAGGAATGATCACTTATCCGCTTGACGGCCTTGAACCCGGAAAACATACACTTACCTTTTCCGCATCAGACGCTTACAATAACAGAAACACAGCCACCGTGGACTTTGTAGTGACGGATGGCACCGAAATACAAATTGAAGAATTTTATAATTACCCAAACCCATTTTCCGAAACCACCACGCTGCAGTTCACCCACAGCCGCCCTGGAGAAGATATGGAAGCGGTTTTAACAATTTATGATATGACAGGCAAGCATGTGCTGAACCAACAATTTGATGTTGTTTCGAGCCAATATAGGGTAACACTTACCGAATGGGATGGCAGAACTGCGGATGGTTCAAAAATAAACCAGGGCATATACATAGGAAGGCTTTCTGTTCGTTCATTGGTGGACGGATCGAACCATGAAAAATTTACCAAACTTATTGTCCTTAATTAATTACCTTTACCAACCATAATTTTGACTATGAATAGGTTAACCACCCTGCTACTACTTCTGTCATCTATCTCCTCGCCAACCTGGTCGCAGCAGGTATCAAACCCCGGATCATTGATAGGCCAGGATACTTTAAACCGGTTGATCACCACAGCCGTTCCGTTCTTAACCATTACACCCGATGCACGGGCTGCCGGTATGGGCGATGTAGGTGTTGCCACTTCTGCCGATGCAAACTCAGCCTATTGGAATGCCGGCAAGTTGGCATTCATCGAAAATGAATTTGGCGTTTCTGCTTCTTATACTCCCTGGCTTGGCAAAATTATCAACGACATGTCTGTATTTTACCTTTCGGGATTTTATAAAATCAGCCGCGAGCAAACCGTTGCCGCATCCATGAAATATTTTGATCTGGGCGAAATCCAGTTTAAGAGTGTGACCAACGAAGATCTGGGCAGGTTCAACCCCCGTGAGTTTGCATTTGATGTAACCTATTCCCGAATGTTGACCGAGCAACTTGCCATAGGCGGTGCCTTGCGCTACATTCATTCAAACTTAACAGGGGCACTTACCACAGGCAATATAGATGCAAGGCCAGGAAACTCAGTAGCCGTGGATATTGGTATTTATTATACAAAGCCCATGGTGTCGCAAAATTCTACGCTTTCATTGGGTGCGGCCATCACAAATCTGGGCGCGAAAATTTCTTACTCAGATGCCACCAACAGAGATTTCATTCCCACCAATCTTAGAATGGGTGCTGCCTACAAAATAGAAATTGATCCCAAGAATAGTTTTACGTTCGCAGTGGACTTAAACAAATTATTGGTTCCAAGCCCTCCAAGAAATTCTACCGAGCCTCTCCTTAGCGGGATTTTCAGTTCCTTTACCGATGCCCGTGGAGGGTTCAATGAAGAGATCAGGGAATTCATGGCATCTTTGGGCATCGAGTATTGGTACAACAATACCTTTGCGGGAAGAGTGGGCTACTTCAACGAAGCAAAAGACAAAGGCAACCGGAAATATTTAACCGCTGGAGTCGGGTTCAGGCATCAAAAAATTGGTGTTGACATGGCTTACTTAGTGCCTACCAATAAGCGCGAAAATGCTTTGGCCGAAACCCTGCGTATTTCCCTTTTCTATAACATAGAAAACAAAGCGAAAGAAAATGAGTCGGTTACAGATTGATTATGCTTGACAGAAAGACCGCGCCCAAGCATGCCGAAATAAATTCTTTCCATCTTCCTTCGCCAGAAATCAAAATTTTAAATAACGGTGTCCCACTTTTCCTTCTCAGGGGCATTGCTCAGGGGGTATTGAAAATTGAATTGGTGTTTGATGCCGCAAAATGGGTTGAACCAAAAATCGGCTTGTCCTATTTCACAGCACACATGCTCGAAAAAGGAACTGCCACCAAAACCTCATTTCAAATTGCCGATTTTTTTGATCGCTCCGGAGCCTCTGTAGAAGTTTCCACGGGTTTTGATTTTGTCTCGCTTTCATTGTTCTGCTTAACAAAAAACATGGGCACTGTACTTCCCCATTTTCTGGAATTGGTTGCGGCTCCAACTTTCCCTGATGACGAACTGGTTCTTCAAAAGGCTATTTTTAAACAGACCCAAAAAATCAATAACGAGAAAACGAGTTTTGTTGCATCCAAACTTATCCGGCAACGCTTATATGGAAATTCTCATCCTTACGGAAGTTCCATTGAAGAGGAGGATGTAAACCAATTAACGCGGCAAGACTTGTCGGATTTCTTTCGGGATCATTTTTCGTTAAATCAAATTTTTGTTGTCGGATCATTGGATGATCAGTTATTGAAGTCTTTGATTTCAGAACTGGCAGCTATTCCTGGTTCATCAAAAAATAAAAAATTATCCCCCAAACTTATCCAGCAAAATCCATCCTCTGCACATATCGAAAAGCCGGGCAGTATTCAGTCCTCTTTAAGGTTAGGCAAAAGAACCATAAACCGCAGCCATCGCGATTATCCCTCATTGATTCTTATCAATCACATTCTGGGCGGCTTCTTTGGTTCCCGTCTCATGAAAAATATACGCGAAGATAAAGGGTTGACCTATGGCATTCATTCTTCGGTGAGTTGCTTAAAAAATGATGCCCTCTTTGTGATAGCCGCAGATGTCAACCGCATCAATAAAGATGTTGCCCTTTCAGAAATCAAGAACGAGGTAAGGCTTTTGTGCGATGATGTTGTCAATGTTCATGAACTGCTGACAGCGAAAAATCATTTGCTTGGCAGCCTACAGGTAGAAATTGCAAATCCATTCTCTGTAATTGAAAAGATAAAAACAATACATCTCAACGGGCTCGATGAGAGTTTCTATAACAATCTATTCTTAAGCATTCTGGATTTAAATGAAGGAACCTTGCAGCAAACGGCCAACCATTACCTTTCAGGTAATCTACAGGAAGTCTCTGTAGGATAGACTTGGATTTCTCAATACATTTTGCGGCATGGTCCCGAAGTTTCGGGGCCACCGGGGCCCGATTGAACGAGGGCTCTCGCAAAGCGGAGCTATCCCTGCCCGTCCTGTCAGGCGGGCGCTCCAAGCCTGCCACGCGCTTCGAGTGGTCCGTCCCCCACAAAACCAACACGCTCCGGGCCCCGGTTAAACGGGGGCTCTCGCAAGGCGGAGCTTTCCCCTCCTATCCCTTGCCGGGGGCCACGCGGGGCGATTCAGGTGTTGGCAAAAAAAAGGCCCTGCATTTCCCGCAGGGCCTTTGATAAAAAAAATAGGCAA
>JAYVAI010000502.1:0-19500 GCA_043751075.1 Cyclobacteriaceae bacterium
GGGGTTGTTGCACTTGCCAAAAACCGCATCGTTTTTCTCGTCTGTCCAGCCGGGATTGTAAAGCCTGTGGGCTGCATTAAAATGTTCTTTGCGTGAGACGGCTATTTTCATTCGATGTATCTATAAACCATGAAAGCCACAATTGGTTCACAATGTTTATTGATTACCTAAAATTAATTGAAAGGTGGGATAAAATGATCCAATAACTTTAGATATTGACAATTAATTATCACTGCTATTTTTTATGACCAACATTGGCAGTGTAATACTTCTTTTGGCGGTGGTCACTGCGCTGGCTCAAGTCACTGACAAAGTGCGCATACCGTATCCGATCTTGCTGGTGCTGGCCGGTATTGCAATAGGATTGGTGCCGGGGTTGCCCACGGTTTCCCTTGATCCTGATATGGTATTCCTCATATTCCTTCCTCCGGTTTTATACGCGGCTGCGTGGAATACTTCGTGGCCCGACTTTAAACAAGCCATCCGGCCCATTTCGTTGTTGGCAATTGGGTGCGTGCTGTTTACCACGGTGATCGTTGCCGTTGCCGCACATTATTTCATCCCTGATTTTGGCTGGGTGGAGTCGTTTGTGCTTGGCGCGATTGTATCACCTCCCGATGCAGTAGCGGCCACGGCTGCCACCAAAGGTTTAAAAATCCCAAAGAGGATAATCACTATTTTGGAAGGGGAGAGTTTGGTGAACGATGCCACGGGATTGATCGCCTATCGCTATGCCATTGCTGCCGCTGCTTCGGGCACGTTTATATTCTGGCTGGCAGGCCTTAACTTCTTTTATGTGGCCGGCTTAGGTATTGCCACAGGGGTTTTAGTGGGCTACGCATTTTTTTGGATCCATAAAATCACACCCGACAATGCAACCACCGATACAACCTTTACACTGCTTGCACCTTATGCCGCCTATTTAATAGCTGAATCGTTTCATGCTTCGGGTGTGCTGTCGGTAGTGGCGGCAGGTTTGTTTTTAAGCCCGCGCTCGTCACAGGTTTTTTCCAATCGCACCCGCTTGCAAGCTGCTGCCGTATGGGATACTATGATATTCATCCTTAATGGGGTCATTTTTATTTTAATCGGATTGCAGCTTCCTATAATAATGAATCATATCACAAGCAATTCCATTGGCACCCTGTTTTTGTATGGCGCCATCGTAAGTATCGCTGCCGTGGTAGCCCGCATCATCTGGGTATTTCCGGGTGCTTACTTGCCACGATGGTTTAGCAAAGCAGTGCGCCAGCGCGAGCCTGAAACAAATATCCGAAGCGTGTCGGTGGTGGCGTGGTCGGGCATGCGTGGAATTGTTTCCTTGGCGGCTGCGCTGGGCATTCCACTGATGGTGTCCGAAACAAAAGAGTTTCCCAATCGCGATTTGATAATCTTTCTTACTTTCTGTGTGATTTTTGTTACGCTGGTATTGCAAGGAATGACATTGCGAAAAGTGATTGAATGGCTGGGGATAAAATCCGATGACCAACACATTAAAGAAGAAGAGAAAATACGGGTAGCGTTGGCCGGGAATGTGATTGAACAAATAGAAGAAAACTATTCGATGGGATTGAGCGATGTAGTGCTCAACCAGATAAAATCAAAATATGAGATACGCATTCAACGGATACGCAAGGACGACTCGGAACACCGGATGACACCCGGGCAAATTACTGAGTTGCACCGCATCCATCGCGAATTGATCCAGCGGGAACGCGAACTGATTTTACGCTTGCGCAAAGAGGGAAGGGTGACTGATGAAGTTATGCGCAAGATTGAGTATGAGTTGGATTTGGAAGAGGCAAGGTTGGAGTTGGAGGGGTAGCTATTACGAATCTGTCTCGTGAAGGGTTTTTCCAATCCGACAATATTAAATGGCTCTATGACGGATAGAGTGCCTGCCGGCAAAGGCAGGGGCACTATAAATTGCCACGACCTTTAGGTCGTGGTTATTGGTAGGAAAACAGCAAGGGCTTTAGCCCCAATTGAATTTTTATTTTGCCTCGATATATTCTTTCATCCATTCGGCTAAAGCCGACTTCATACTTACTCAATTAACCCACGACCTAAAGGTCGTGGCAACTACTAACCCACGTCACGTCACAGAACCTATTAAATTGACTGGGCTATTTTGCAAGTTGGTACAGCGACTTTACTTTCAATAAAAAGCAACTTGGCTGCCATAAATTTCTGTAGCAGTTGTTCCACCTATGCATTCTGCTCTCAATCACAAACAATTGATGAGTCATGTTATTTTTCAAATTCTCATTTTGGCATTGGATGGAGTATAATTACCTTTAACAAAATGAAAAAAGTTAGTTTACTTTCGCTCCTGTTGCTTTTGGCGTGCATCACTCCAAAAGAGAAAATCCCCGAATCTGCTATGGCCCAAACCAACCGAAAAAAAATTGTTATTTATCAAATGATGGTGCGGCTGTTTGGCAATCAAACCAATGCGAACAAACCCTACGGCACTATATCAGAAAATGGGGTGGGCAAATTTGCCTACATCAATGAAGTGGCGCTCAAGGGAATAAAGGAATTAGGTGTAAACCATCTGTGGTTTACCGGTGTGCTCGAGCATGCCCTGCTAACGGATTATACATCGGAAGGAATTCCGTTGGATGATGCCGATGTGGTGAAGGGCCGGGCCGGGTCGCCTTATGCCATCAAAGATTATTATGACGTCAATCCCGATCTGGCCATCACTGTTAAAAACCGCATGCAAGAGTTTGAGCAACTCATTGATCGCACCCATGCCCAACAATTAAAAGTAATCATTGACTTTGTGCCCAATCATGTGGCGCGCTCTTACAAAAGCGATGCAAAGCCTGGGGATGTAAAAGACCTTGGCGCAGCCGATGACTTGTCTGTTCCCTTCAAGCCATCAAACAATTTTTATTATCTGCCCGGCCAAACCTTTCAGCCCCCTGTTGGTTATAAACCTCTCGGAAACGATTCCTTTCCGACAAAAGATAAACGGTATGAGGAAAATCCAGCCAAGGCCACCGGCAACGACCAGTTCAGTGCTGCGCCTACTGTTGACGATTGGTTTGAAACAGTAAAACTTAATTATGGAATTGACATTCAGAACAACCGTAAAACATTTTTCGATCCAATACCCGACACGTGGATAAAAATGAAAGACATACTGGTGTTTTGGGCAGGCAAAAATGTGGACGGCTTTCGCTGCGACATGGCCGAAATGGTGCCCGTTGAATTTTGGCGCTGGGCCATTCCACAGGTGAAGGCGGTGAAACCCGAAATTATTTTTATAGCAGAGATATATAATCCATCGCAATACAGAAATTATATCGAGCTGGGAAAGTTCGATTTCCTTTATGACAAAGTGCAACTCTACGACACGTTGCGTTTGCTCATCAACAATAAATCAAGCACAGCCGATATTCATCACATCCAACAAAGTTTGAAAGGCATAAATCGCAACATGCTCCACTTTCTTGAAAACCACGATGAGCAACGCATAGCTTCTCCGTTTTTTGCCGATGATGCATGGAAAGCAGTTCCCGCTATGGTGATCAGTGCCACTATTGATAAGGGGCCGGTCATGATTTATTTTGGACAGGAGGTGGGCGAGCCGGGTGCAGGCAGCGAAGGCTTTGGCGGTGAAGATGGTCGCACCACTATTTACGATTATTGGGGCGTGCCCGAACATCAGAAATGGGTGAATGGTGGAAAGTTTGACGGAGGGTTGTTGAACGTTGAACAAAAACAATTGCGCCAGTTTTATGGTGACGTGCTCACGCTTGCCTCCAATAACAAAGCCATCACCGATGGCGATTATTTTGATCTTACCGTTTCTAATCTTTCCGCAGGAAACATACAAGCAGATGTGCATGTGTTTGCCCGAGTGCGCGATCAGGAGCGGCTTGCTATCGTATCCAATTTTGCAGCCAAAGCAAAGCACATAAGAGTAAAATTGACTGGCGAGGTGGTGCAGGCTTTTCAGCTTAGCGAGCAAGAGGCTTACATGGGCCGCGATTTATTGAGGAGCGGAACGGAGATTGGCATCGACAAAGCATGGACGTTTGAAACAGACATACTTCCTTATTCTTCTTTTATATTTAAAATCAAATAATTATTTATGCTGAAATTTTTTACACGCACCTTTCCACTTCTCTTTGTTTTCTTTCTTTCCTGCAACATCCAACCCGAAAGCGTGGCCAAGTGGCCACATGGTGTAAACTACGAAGTATTCGTTCGCTCATTTGCCGATAGCAATGGCGATGGCATTGGCGATTTCAACGGGCTCACCTCCAAATTGGATTACCTCCAAGACTTAGGTGTGGGCGGTATATGGCTCATGCCCATCATGCCATCGCCCACCTATCACAAATATGATGTCACCGACTACAAAGCGGTGGATACTGAATATGGAAGCCAGGAAGATTTTCAAAAATTAGTGGACGAGGCGCACAAGCGCGGCATGCGCATCTTGGTTGATTTGATTGTGAACCACTCAGGCTCGGGTCATCCGTGGTTTACCAACGCCACTAAAGGCAAAGACAATCCTTATCGGGATTATTATGTGTGGGCCGATAAAGATTCGGTGCGCGAGTCGCTCTCAAAAAAAACAATCTCCCTGGATTCGGACAATCTCACGCAATGGCATCCTGTAAATGGTGATACACTTTCCGAACATTACTATGGCTTCTTTTGGGGTGGCATGCCCGACCTGAACTTGGACAATCCAAAAGTAAAACAAGAGTTTGTAGAAATTGGAAAATATTGGCTCAGCGATATGAAGGTGGATGGCTTTCGCTTGGATGCGGCCAAACATATTTTCCCTTCCGAGCGGGCTGCCGACAACCACGCCTTCTGGGTTTGGTTCCGTGAAGAAATGCAAAAAATAAAACCCGATGTATATTTAGTGGGTGAGGTGTGGAGCAAGGCAGAAGATGTAGCACCCTACCTCAAGGGCCTTCCTGCCCTTTTCAATTTCGATATGGGCTATGCCATCACCAGTGTGGTAAAGGCAGGCAAAGATACCATTGACCTGATTTCTAAATACAAAGAGATCAGCGATTTCTATAACAAGAACTCCAATGAGTTTATCGATGCTGTGTTTCTTAAAAATCACGATCAAAACAGAATACTAAACGAGCTGGATTCTAATCCCGTAAAGGCGCGTGTGGCCGCCAGTATTTTGCTCACCATGCCAGGCACACCGTATATTTATTATGGCGAGGAAATAGGAATGGTAGGAGTGAAGCCCGATGAATATATACGCGAGCCTTTTATTTGGGATTTTGAAACGAAAGACAAAATGCAAACCACGTGGGAGGTTCCACGCTTCAGCAACGACAAAACTGTGGTGCCCTGGTCGCACCAAAAAGATGATCCCAGTTCGTTGTATAATTTTTATAAGCGCATGATCCGGTATCGCAATTCCAGTGAAGCACTTACCTATGGAAGTATTGAGCCGGCACCGTTGGGCATCCAGGAGGTGGTGAGTTTCATCCGTGCCAAGGATAGTGAGAGGCTTTTGGTATTGCACAATGTGTCGGATGTAGAAATCACGGTGAGGCTGCTGGATGCCCTGATTGATTTTAAATCCATAGACTTTGATTCACACAAAACAGCAAAATTGAAAAATGGTGAAGTGAAGTTGGCAGCTTATGCCACTGTGGTGCTGAAATAATCCTACCTTGATACACAATATCCTATTTCATGAACAACGGAACGAAAAGAGTGATCATTGAAAATGTACAGCCCACAGTGGATGCTGGCCTGTATCGCGCCAAGCGCACCGTGGGCGAAACCGTAACAGTTACCGCGGCAATTTTTGGCGATGGCCACGATCATGTGAGAGCCGAATTGCTTTACAGGAAAAAGGAAACCACGCAATGGAACACGGTTGAGTTGATGCCCACTTACAATGACGAATGGAGTGGTGCTTTTAAAGTAGAGCAAAAAGGTATTTATGAATTTACCATCAAAGCGTGGATAGATCACTTCGATACCTGGTATGATGGTTTTAAAAAGAAAGCCGATGCCAAAGTGGACGTAACACTTGAGTTGCAGGAGGGTGCTATTTTTTTAAACCGGCTTGCCAACGGAAGCATTAAAGAGTTGGAGGGCTTGGCCAAAAAATTGGAGGATAAAAAAAACCACCGTGCTGCTATTGATCTGGTGTTGAGCAATGCCTTTTCAAAAATCGTGCACCTATATCCCTTACGGGAAAACGAAACACAGCTTGCTAAAGAAGTTGAGATAGTAGTGGAGCACAAGAAAGCCAACTTCAGTGCGTGGTATGAATTTTTTCCGCGCTCGTCTTCATTCACTGGCAAGCATGGCACTTTTCAAGACTGCATCAAACTGTTGCCGCGTGTGGCCGCTATGGGTTTTGATGTGCTCTACTTTCCGCCCATCCATCCGATAGGAAAAGTAAACCGCAAAGGCAAAAACAATAACGTGCGTGCGGCCAAAGGCGAGCCGGGTTCGCCCTGGGCCATAGGCAGTGACGAAGGCGGGCATAAAGCGATACTGCCGGAGTTGGGCACATTGGATGATTTTAAAAAATTAGTTGAGGAAGCAAAAAAGCTGAACATCGATGTGGCGTTGGACATTGCCTTTCAATGTGCGCCCGACCACCCGTATGTACAAGAGCATCCCGAATGGTTTAAGCAACGGCCCGATGGCTCGATACAATACGCAGAAAATCCGCCAAAGAAATATCAGGACATTTATCCGTTCAATTTTGAAAATGAAAATTGGAAAGAACTTTGGGAGGAATTGAAATCCGTATTCATCTATTGGATTGAACAAGGCGTTACTATTTTCCGGATTGATAATCCACACACCAAGCCATTTCATTTTTGGCAATGGGCAATCGCAGAAATACAAAACGATCATCCTGATGCGATCTTCCTGGCCGAGGCATTCACGCGGCCCAAGGTAATGTCGGCCTTGGCAAAAGCCGGGTTCACTCAGTCATATACCTATTTCACGTGGCGTGTTTCAAAACAAGAGATTACAGAATATATTAATGAGCTTGTAAGTGGCCCTTCACGAAATTATTTCAGGCCAAACTTCTGGCCCAACACGCCCGACATACTTCCATACCACTTGCAACGGCAGAATGAAAACAGTTTTATTTTCCGGTTCGCCCTGGCAGCCACCCTGTCGTCAAGCTATGGGGTGTATGGGCCATCGTATGAGTTTTATGAGAACACACCCATGGAAGGCAAAGAAGAATATCACAACTCGGAAAAATATGAAGTGCGGCATTACGATTGGAAGAAAACAAACCGCATGACGGACATCATGAGCATGATGAATAAAATCCGCAAACAGAACCCCGCCCTTCACTCCACCTGGAACACCCAGTTTTGTGCCATCGAAAACAATCAGATCATCGCATACCTCAAAGCCACTGACGATCTTTCGAATATCATTTTGGTGGTGGTGAACCTCGATCCAAACAACAATCAAAATGGTTATGTACAATTGCCAAAATCAACATTGAAGTTGGGCGATAAAATCAATATCAAACTTCACGACTTGATCACCAACGAGCACTACACGTGGACGCAGGAATGGAATTTTGTTGACATCAATCCCAACAAAATGCCCTTTCATTTATTTAAGTTAGAAATCCACCCGTCCAACATGTAACTATGGCAGCGCCTTCAAAAAATACTGATCCGCTTTGGTTTAAAGATGCCGTTATCTATGAAGTAAGCGTGCGTGCTTTTTATGACAGCAATGGTGATGGCATAGGCGATTTTCCGGGCCTCATACAAAAGCTCGATTATTTGGAGGACCTCGGCATCAACACCATTTGGCTTTTGCCTTTTTATCCATCGCCCTTAAAAGATGATGGGTTTGATGTGACCGAATATTGCGACATACATCCCGACTATGGAACGCTCGCTGACTTCCGGTTATTTCTAAAAGAGTCGCACGGCAGGGGCATTCGGGTGATCACCGAATTAATTCTCAACCACACTTCCGATCAACATCCGTGGTTTCAGAAAGCGCGAAAGGCGAGGGCCGGCTCGCGCTACAAAGAGTATTATGTCTTTAGCGACACCGCAGACAAATACAAAGAAGCCCGCGTCATGTTTTCCGATGATGAAACTTCCAACTGGACATGGGACAACGAAGCGAA
This sequence comes from Cyclobacteriaceae bacterium, assembly GCA_043751075.1. Taxonomy (GTDB): domain Bacteria; phylum Bacteroidota; class Bacteroidia; order Cytophagales; family Cyclobacteriaceae; genus ELB16-189. The sequence continues at coordinate 8,135 of JAYVAI010000502.1, forward strand.
GGCATACTTCTGGCACCGCTTTTACCGGCATCAACCCGAATTGAATTTTGAAAACCCAGAAGTGCAATTGGAAATGATCAAGGTGGTTGACTTCTGGATGAAGCTGGGAGTGGATGGTTTCCGCCTTGCCTCCGTGCCATTTTTATTTGAGGAGGAAGGCACCAGTTGCGAGAACCTTCCACAAACACACACTTTTCTTAAACGGTTAAGGAGCCACATCGACAAACATTATGATGACCGCATATTGATTGCCGAGGCAAACCTGTGGCCCGAAGATGCCGCGCAATATTTTGGCGAAGGCCAGGAGTGCCACATGAACTTTCACTATCCGCTCATGCCCCGTTTGTTCCTGGGCCTGCGCACCGAGGACAGCTACCCCATTGTGGACATCATAGAACAGACACCCACCACACCGCCCAACAGTCAATGGGCGTTGTTCCTTCGCAACCACGATGAGATAGGACTTGAAATGGTTACCGAAGAAGAAAAAGATTATTTGTTCAAAGCTTATGCAACCGACTCGCACACCAAGCACAATATAGGAATACGAAGAAGGTTGGCACCGTTGCTCAACAACGACAGGCGGAAAATTGAATTGCTGCATACCATTTTGTTCTCGCTTCCGGGCTCACCGGTAATGTACTATGGCGATGAGATTGGCATGGGCGACAATATTTATTTGGGCGATCGGTTTGGCGTGCGCACACCCATGCAATGGAACATGAATATCAACGCAGGGTTTTCGGTGGCCAATCCGCAGAAGTTGTACTTGCCTGTTATTTCCGATCCGGTGTATCGCTACGAGTCGGTAAATGTTGCCACGCAGGAAGAGAACCCGTCATCGTTGATGTGGTGGACAAAAAATGTGCTGGCCATGCGCAAGCGGTTGCAGGTGTTTGGCAGGGGCGACATCGCTTTTATAGAAAGCTCCAATTCAAAAGTGCTTTGCTTTGCGCGAAATTATAACAAGCAAAGCATTATCGTGGTCGCCAACCTATCCCAATTTTCGCAGGCCACCACGTTAGATTTAAAAACCTTTAAGGATTGTGACATCACCGAAGTATTCAGTCAGAATAAATTCAACAGCGTAACAGACGGAGACTATTCCATCACCATAGGGCCATACGGATATTTTTGGTTTCAGGCCGATGCTTCAGAGAAGAAAGAAACACCCGGCACCACCAACCAACAGTTTTTGTTTGAGAGCGACCTCTCCTGGGAGCGCTTGTTCGGCAACTACACCGATGTGCGGGATTTAGAGCGAAAGGTGCTGCCATCGTTCATGAAAAAATGCCGGTGGTTTGGTGGCAAGGCACGGGCGATCAGCAAGATGAGCATCCATAAAGCCATCCCTTTAAAAGTGGAAGGCGACATGCATTTTCTTACCATCATTGAAGTTCATTATGTGCAGCGGCTGCCCGAACTTTACTTTTTGCCCATGTGCTTTGTGCCCACCGATAGCATCATGGACAAAATCGAGTACACGGCACAAAGCGTAATCGGTAAAGCCGAGATACAGGGCAAGCCAGGATTTATTTTGGACAGCAGCTACGACAAGAGTTTCCGCGACTTCCTGTTCACCGGCATGGACCGCAAGGTTCGCATTAAAGATGATGAAGGAACTTTGGAATTCAACAGCAGCGTATTTTCCAAACTCGATTCGCAACTTGTTGATTCAAAAATTTTAAAAGCCGACCAAAGCAACACGGCCATCATTTACAACGATAAATATTTCTTTAAATTCTACCGGAAGATAGAGCAAGAGATAAACCCCGAACTGGAAATAGTACGGTTCCTCTCCGAGAACACGAGCTTCCGCAACGCGCCCAAATATTCTGGCAGCATCGAATACAGAGACAATGATGGCAACATTACCGTGCTGGGATTGCTGCAAGAGAAAGTGGACAACCAGGGCGACTCGTGGGTGATGACGATAGACTCGGTGGGCCGCTTCTATGAGCGCGTGATGGCCAAAGCCAAAAAGGAAAAAATTCCAAAGCTTATAAACAAGGCTTCCATAAAATTTGAAGACGCGCCCGAACTGATCCAGGAGTTTATAGGAAGGGGATTTTACGAACGTGTGGTGCGGCTGGGCCAGCGCACTGCCGAAATGCACATAGCCCTTGCCTCCGGCAAAACAAATCCGGCATTTGCCCCCGAAACCTTTACAGCCAATTATCAGCGCTCACTGTACTCCACCTTGAGAAAACTGACACGCGACCGTTTTAAACTGTTGGAGCAATCGATGGATACGCTGAATATAGAAACACAGGAACTGGCCAAGAAAGTATTGGCCATGGAAGATAAGGTGCTGGAGTGCTTCAGCGAAATATTCAAGACACCGATCACCGCCTTGAAGACACGGATACATGGAGACTACCACTTAGGGCAAGTGTTGTTTACGGGCAAAGATTTTATCATCATCGATTTTGAAGGAGAGCCAGGCTTTAGCTTTAGCGAGCGCAGGCTGAAAAAAAATCCGATGAAAGATGTGGCCGGCATGATGCGCTCATTTCATTATGCAGCCTTTGGTAAAATCATGCTCAATGAAAATTATCGGGAGAAAGACATCGAATTTTTGGAAGAGTGGGCCGAGCAATGGCAGCATTATGTAAGCCGTTTCTACTTGGGCGCATACATGGAAGGCATGGGCATGGCCACCACGCTTTCAGAACAGGACGAAGTGCTCATACGCACCTACCTGATAGAAAAAGCAATTTACGAATTGGGATATGAACTCAACGGAAGGCCCGATTGGGTAAACATTCCGCTGCGGGGAATTTACTATCACATGAACCGGTATTTCCTGGCCAAAGAAGAACAAAAAAAGAAAAACTGATATGGGCAAAAAAGCAAACGCAAAAAACAAGGTTGAAGAGATGGACAGCTTAAGCCTGTTTACGGATTTCGACATCCACCTGTTCAAATCGGGAAAGCATTTTAAACTGTACGAGAAGTTGGGCGCGCACATGGCCACCTTCCAAAAGCAGGAGGGAACCTACTTTGCCGTGTGGGCACCCAATGCCAGGGCCGTTTCTGTGATAGGGAATTTTAATTCCTGGAGCAGCAACGCCCACAAGCTATTGCCCCGCTGGGACGAATCCGGAATTTGGGAAGGCTTCTTTCCCGGAATAGGCAAAGGCGAAGCGTATAAATATGGCATACATTCAAACACGGGAGAATATTTGGAGAAAGCCGACCCATTTGCTTTCTATGCCGAGATAGCTCCCAAAACAGCTTCCGTTATTTGGGATCACACCTACACATGGAAGGACAGCGCGTGGCTGCATGAGCGCAAGAAGCAAACAGGAAAACCACAGCCCTACTCAGTCTATGAAGTGCACATAGGAAGTTGGAAAAGAAATTTTGAAGATGGAAACCGCTCGCTCAGTTACCTCGAGCTTGCCAAAGAGCTTGTCTATTACGTAAAGGAATGTGGGTTCACGCACGTGGAGTTTCTCCCCATCATGGAGCATCCGTTTTTTGGATCGTGGGGCTATCAGCTTACCGGATACTTTGCGCCCACCAGCAGGTTTGGCGAACCACAGGAATTTATGGAGTTGGTGGATGCTTTCCATCAAGCCGAAATCGGTGTGATTTTGGATTGGGTGCCTTCGCATTTTCCGGGCGATGCACATGGGCTCTATAAGTTTGATGGATCGCATCTGTATGAGCATGCCGATCCGCGGTTGGGATTTCACCCCGATTGGAGCAGCTACATTTACAACTATGGAAGAGACGAGGTACGGTCCTTCCTGATCAGCAATGCCATGTTCTGGCTTGAACTGTTTCATGCCGATGGCCTTCGTGTGGACGCAGTCGCCTCCATGCTCTATTTAGATTATTCGCGCAAAGACGGAGAGTGGATACCCAACCAACATGGCGGGAACGAAAACCTGGAGGCCATCAACTTTTTAAAAGAATTCAATGAAGTGGTCTATGGCAATTTTCCCGATGCGATAACCATAGCCGAAGAATCAACAGCCTGGCCGGGTGTTTCAAAACCTACCTACATGGGTGGCCTCGGCTTTGGGCAAAAGTGGATGATGGGATGGATGCACGATACGTTGAGTTACTTTAAGCTCGATCCCATTCACCGAAAATTTCATCAAAACGAAATTACATTTAGCATTATGTATGCGTTCACCGAAAACTTTATGTTGCCGCTTTCGCACGATGAAGTAGTGCATGGCAAAGGCTCGCTCATAGGCCGCATGCGTGGCGATGAGTGGAAGCGCTTTGCCAATCTTAGGTTGATGTTTGCATATATGTTCACCCATCCCGGCACAAAACTTTTGTTCATGGGCGCAGAATTTGGCCAGACCTCCGAATGGAACCACGATGGAAGTTTGAACTGGCACCTGCTGGATCACGCTCCTCATCAAACTATGCTCACCCTGATCAAAGAGTTAAACCAATTCTATAAATCAGAGCCTGCCCTCTACCAATTTTCGTCTAGTGATCGCGGCTTTGAATGGGTAGATTATTCCGATAGCGAAAACAGTGTTATGATATTCATGAGAAAAGGTGAGCAACGCCAGGATGCGCTCATCGTTGTTTGCAACTTTACACCAGAGGCACGCCAACTCTACCGGGTGGGCGTGCCCTTGCGGGGAACATGGACAGAAATTTTCAACTCCGATAGTGCAAAGTACGGTGGAAGCAGTGTGTTGAACCAAGGATTGCTGCACACGGCACCGGTCAAATTCCATAACAAAGATTATTCGGTATCCATCTCGTTGCCACCCTTGGGTATTTCTGTTTTAAAATTAAAAGAAGAGATGGCCGAGTTTAGTATTGACATCAACACATGATTTTTTTCTAGATTTTCTACCTATGAACTCGTCCGTGCACCTCGACACACTTTTTACCATCAATGATTTGGCTTGGGGGCTTTACAATTCCAACCCACAAAATCCATCAAAGAAAAATATGAACCCCAAGGAAGTTACCGGCTTGTTAAAAAACTTAAATGCTCAAAAAGTAGATTTTATTTTGATTGGTGGGTTTGCTATGGCGTTTCATGGATTCCCTCGTGCCACAGGGGATATTGACTTATGGATAAAAAACACCCCCGATAATATGCTAAAGTTGAAGAGTGCCCTTATTGAAACAGGTTTTCCAGAGGCAAGTGCACTTAAATCGACAACACAATTAGTTCCAGGAATGGCGGTTTTCAACTTACTGGAATCAGATTTTAAGATAGACCTTCTCCATAATTTGAAATTGTTTAAGGAAACTGATTTTGATTTGTGTTTTAGTCGGGCCAACGAAGGGGATTATCATGGGATCACAATTAAAGTATTGAACGCAACTGATCTTCTGAATGAAAAAAGCCTTGCAAACAGGGAAAAGGATGCACAGGATATTTCTTATTTGAAGAAACTTCTTTCAAAATTAAAACAGTGATTATTTCCACACCCCCAAAGTTCATTTCATGATTGCTCCGTATTCCAACAACTGGCTTTAAAAATTTCTGAAGATGACAGACTCAAAAAACAAATACATATGCATACACGGTCACTTTTACCAGCCCCCGCGCGAAAATGCCTGGCTCGAGGTAATTGAACTTCAGGATTCGGCACATCCCTATCACGACTGGAACGAGCGCATCACAGCGGAATGTTATGAGCCCAACTCCTCCTCGCGCATATTGGACGAAAGCCAGGTGATCAAAAACATCATCAACAATTATTCGCGCATCAGTTTCAATTTTGGCCCCACCCTGCTTTCGTGGATGGAGGAATATGCCACCGAAACGTATGAGGCAATCTTAGAAGCAGATAAAGAGAGCATGTCGAATTTTGGGGGGCATGGCTCTGCGGTGGCGCAGGTATATAATCACATGATCATGCCGCTGGCCAACAGGCGCGACAAAGAAACACAGGTGCTGTGGGGCATCCGCGATTTTGAATCGCGCTTTAAGCGAAAACCCGAAGGCATGTGGCTGGCCGAAACAGCCGTGGACACCGAGACGCTTGAGATTCTTGCCGAGAACAAAATAAAATTTACCATACTGGCACCTCGCCAAGCAAAAGCAGTACGTAAAATCGGTGTGACTGGGTGGACGGAGGTAAATGACCTTACTGTAAACACACGAAAGGCATACACCTGCAACCTGCCAAGTGGAAAATCAATCGCTTTGTTTTTTTATGATGGCGACATCTCGCAAGGTATTGCATTCAGTGGTTTGCTCAATGATGGAAAAAGATTTGCAGACCGCCTTCTTGACACATTCAATTTTGCAGATGAGGAAACTCAATTGGTGCATGTGGCCACCGATGGAGAAACGTACGGGCATCATCACAAGCACGGTGAAATGGCCCTCGCATATTGCCTTGACTTTATAGAAAAAGATGAACGCATTACACTCACAAACTATGCCCAGTTTCTGGAACTGAATGCACCCGAGGACGAAGCAATGATCATAGAGAACAGTTCGTGGAGTTGCGTGCATGGTGTGGAAAGATGGAGAACAAATTGTGGCTGCAACGGTGGCAAGGTGGGCTATCACCAACTTTGGCGCAAGCCCTTGCGCGAAGCGTTGGACTGGTTAAGTGAAAGTGTAGCAACCATTTTTGAGCGCGAAGCTGCAAAGGTTGTAAAAGATCCGTACAAGGCCCGCAATGAATACATCAATATCGTTTTAAAACGAAATGACGATACCGTAAAAAAGTTTTTGAAAAACCATGCGCTTAGCGATGCACACCCCAACCAGATATTGAGGGTAATGGAAATGCAGCGCCATGCCATGCTGATGTACACAAGCTGTGGTTGGTTCTTTGATGAACTATCGGGCATAGAAACCATTCAGGTGATGCAATATGCTTGCAGGGTTATACAATTGGCCCATCAAGTTTGCAAGGAGGACCTCGAAGGAGAGTTTATGAAAAAATTGGCGTTGGCCCCCAGCAATGTGGCGGCCTACGAAACGGGCGATGAAGTGTATAAGAAATTAGTCCTTCCTTCGCGCACCAATTTGCAACGTGTGGGCATTCACTTTGCCGTGTCGAGTGTATTTGAAGACGAGCCCGACTCACTCACTATTTTTAACTACACCACTAGCAATGAATCTTTTATTAAGAAAGAGGCAGGAGAACAAAAACTGGTGCTCGGCATCACGAAAGTAAAATCGTTGGTGACGCGGTCGGAGCGGAAATTTTCGTTTGCTGTTATCTACCTCGGCAAGCACAACATCATCTGCAATATTTCGATGGACTTGCAACCGGATAAATTTGCCAGCATGCAATTCCGCATGGTGAAGGCATTTGAAGAAGGGCGGCTTGGCGATGTGATCGGGTTGATGCAAACCTATTTTGGCCCCGAAAAATATACCATCTGGCACCTGTTTCAAGATGAGAAAAGAAAAATCCTGGATATGATTTCGCAGGAGAGCATGGCCGAGTTGGAAAGTTCGTTGCGCAGGAGCTACAACCGCGACTACCCGTTGATCAATGCATTGTCAACAAACAACATTCCCATACCCACGGCATACAAAACCACTTTTGAATATATTTTAAATGCCGACTTGGTGAGGATTTTGCAATCCGATAAAATCAACATAAAAGAAATGGAGCGCATCGCTGCCGAGATGGAACGATGGGCACTTAAGGTGGAGGATGTCGGCAAACTGTCGCGATTGGCAGGGGAGAGCATCTACAAAGAACTGAAACGGATAAACAGCGAGCGTGAAAATGTGAAACGAATACAAAGGCTCAACCGCATGTTTCCAATTCTTGAAAAATTTAACCTGGAGCCCAACCTGCACAAAACCCAGAATCTATATTTTGAAATATCCATCGAGAATAAAGAGAAGCACGCTGCTGAAAAAAACAGAGAGTGGGTTGACTATTTTAATTTACTGGGTGCCAACCTGGGTGTGAAGGTGGGGTGATTGCAAAAACTGAAATGGTCATACTGTCCCCCGCCAGCGAGGACAGGAGTTGAAAAATCCCACATCACAGTTGTATTAACCCTCTCATAACAATCTTGTATGAAAGACAACGGCAATGTCCAACCTTGCCACGGTCAATCCCAAAAATTATCACATGACAAAAAATATTCTACGCCTCGTCCTTGGCCTCCTCATTGCCACTTCATGCAGCGACTCTTCCAAGCAAGACAACGTGCAAGCTGTGATCAATTCTTTTTCCAAGGAATTGCCTACGCCAAAACTTCCTGATAGCACCGACACCAACGATGAAAACTGGAAAGGTATTGACCTTGAACCCAAGCAGCCTGTCATCCCACTTCATGCAGCAGAGGAAGCCAAACTTTTTTTACTGCCGCCAGGCTATCACATCACTCCCGTTTTAACAGAGCCTGCCATTCAGCAACCCGCAGCCATTGCCTTCGATGGAAACGGACGCATGTATGTGTTGGAGTTAAGATCGTACATGCTCACGGCCGATTCCAAAGATGAGTTGGAACCCATCAGCCGGATTTCGCGATGGGAAGACAAAAACAATGATGGTGTGTATGAAGCGGGAACCACATTTGTGGACAGTCTCATATTTCCCCGCTTTGTGTTGCCTTACGGAAAAGATTGCATCCTCACCATGGAGTCCGATACCGACAATGTTTATAAACACACCGATACCAATGGCGATGGGGTTGCCGATAAGAAAGAATTCTTCACCAATAAATATGGCAGGTCGGGCAACGTGGAGCATCAGCAAGCCTTTATGTATTATGGTATGGACAATTGGTTGTACAGCACCGTCAATGCTTTTCGCGTGAAGGAAACTCCCAATGGCGTGATCCGCGAGAAGACAGGATTTAACCGGGCACAATGGGGCGTGGCCCACGATGATGATGGTAAACTTTGGTTCCAAGGTGGAGCCAGTGGTGTGCCTTCTTATTTTCAGTTTCCCATACACTATGGAAACTTTGAAGTGCCAAAACAATTGGCTGAAGGCTTCGACATTCCCTGGGGTGCGCCTGTAAAAATTGCCGACATGCAAGGCGGCATGGACGAAGTGAGGCAGCCAGATGGTTCGCTTAACCGCGTTACCGGATCATCAGGCAATGATGTGTATCGGGGCGACCGCCTGCCCGAAAGTTTGAAAGGCCAATATTTTTATGGTGAACCAGTGGCTAGGATTGTAAGGCAGATAAATCCTGTGGTGACTGAAGGGCTCACCACCTTGCACAATGTTTATCAAGAAGAGAAATCAGAATTTTTGCGCTCTACCGATCCCCTCTTCAGACCCGTGGATATGGCCACCGCTCCCGATGGCACTCTGTATATTGTGGACATGTATCATGGCATTATCCAAGAAGGACAGTGGACCCAAAAGGATACGTATCTACGCTTAAAGATCGAACAATATCAATTGGACAAAGTGGTGGGGCTAGGCCGTATTTGGCGGATTACATACGATGGAAAGGAGCGCGATAAAAATCAACCTAAGCTGCTCAATGAAGATGCCTCAAAATTAGTTGGCTACTTAGAACATTCCAATGGATGGTGGCGCGATGCCGCCCAGCAATTGCTTGTATTAAAGAAAGACCTCTCAGTAGTTCCAGCCTTAGAGGAAATGGTGCTTGCCAATAAAAATTTGTTGGCAAGGATCCATGCTTTGTGGTCGTTGGAAGGCCTTGGTGTGTTGAAACCCGAAATGGTGCAGCAATTATTGAAAGACTCAAATCCGCGTATGCGTGTGCAGGCACTTAGGGCCAGTGAAACTTTATACAAGGCAGGGGTTAAAAATTTTACGGCTGATTACAAAACATTGTTGAGCGATGCCAATACCGATGTGGTGATCCAATCTATGCTTACATCTAAATTTTTAAAAATTCCTGATTTGGAGAAGAATATTAAATCGGTGTTGGAAAAGAATACAACCGCAGGCGTGAAATTGGTGGGCGAGCAAATACTCACCCCGCCAGTTGCAAGAAACATGGGGCCGTTTGGTGCACCGCAGCTTAGCGATGAGCAAAAGGAAATCCTTGCCCGTGGTGAAGTGATATACAACGAACTGTGTTCGGCCTGCCATGGCAACAATGGCATGGGCACACCCGCTGGCGACAAGCTGATGGCTCCCGCACTGGCTGGGTCACAACGCATTCAATCGCACCCCGAATATGCCGTGCGGGTATTGTTGCACGGGTTAGAAGGTACCATTGATGCTAAATCATATACGGGCAACATGATGGCACCCATGAAAAACCAATCCGATGAATGGATTGCCGATGTTATTTCTTTCGTGCGCAATGGGTTATCTAACGAGGCATCGTTGATCAAACCGGAGCAAGTGGCAAAAGTACGTGCCGCCACTGCCAACCAAAAATCGCTCTATCAATTCGATCAGTTGATCAAAACAATACCGCAGGAACTTCAACAAACAGGACTAAAGGCAACGGCCAGCCACACTACCTCCACACGCATTGGCGGAAATGTTTCCCCGCTAAGTGCCCTCACGTATGAAGGATGGACCACGGGCGAAAAGCAAAAGAAGGGAATGTGGTATCAACTAGAATTCCCCACGGAAGTGACCCTGGCAGAAATCAATTTCACTGCACCACAGACCGTTAAACCAGGTTGGCAACCAAATCCTAAATTGCCACCCGGCCAGCCCCGGCCGTTCATCCAAACATTTCCGAGGACATTTACCATCGAGACATCAGCCGATGGAAAAACATGGCAGCCGACAGCCTCTGAACTGAAAGGCCAATCGGGTGAAAATATTATTTCACTCGCTTCTACCAAAGCCAAATTCTTGAAGATCACGCTCAATGAAGGATTGGAAACTGAAGCCGATAAAATCCCGTGGTCGATGCGGCAATTGAAAATTTTTGGAAGGGAATAGAACAGGAAACAGGAACGCTGATTACACGGATACTAAAGTAAACGCGGATTAAAACAGATAAAAAATTAATAAATCAGCGATTATCCGCGTTGCTTGCATCTGCTACATCCGCGTTCCGAATAAAAGGGAATGCTGATTACACGGATACTAAAGTAAACGCGGATTAAAAACGGATAAAAACGAAAAAGAAAAAAATCATCGATTATCCGCGTTGCTTGCATCTGCTACATCCGCGTTCTAAAATTCTAAATTAAACCATAACCATTCAAAACATGAAAACAACAGACAACACATCCGTATCCCGCAGAAAATTCTTAGGAACTACTTCTGCACTTTTAGCTGGCTCTGTATTAGGTGCCAACCAACTTTTTGGTGCACCCGCTTATATCAAAAATCTATTTGGCCCCAACTCATTGATCAATGGCGTACAGATTGGTGTGATCACCTACTCGTTTAGGGATTTGCCCGATCAAAGTGCCGATGCCACCCTTAAGTATGTGTTGGATTGCGGCATAAGCGCCATCGAATTGATGGGCGACCCGGCAGAAGTCTTTG
>JAYVAI010000503.1:0-2697 GCA_043751075.1 Cyclobacteriaceae bacterium
TTATCCATTAACAAAATCAATCTCGAAACAGATTTTGCCCATCTACGACAAGCCGATGATTTATTATCCACAGTCGGTGCTGATGCTGGCCAACATCAAGGAAATACTTATTATCTCTACACCCCAAGACCTACCGCTATTTCAAACCTTGTTGGGCGATGGTTCGCAACTTGGCCTTACGTTAGAGTACAGAGTTCAGCCTTCACCCGATGGATTGGCGCAGGCATTTTTGATCGGTGAAACTTTTCTTAACGGAGATACGGCATGCCTTGTGCTGGGCGACAATATTTTTTATGGGTATGGATTTTCTGGTTTATTGGAGGAGGCCGGAAAAATTAAAAAGGGAGCTACCGTATTTGGCTATTATGTAAACGACCCCGATCGCTATGGCGTGGTAGAGTTTGATGATAACGACTCGGTCATTTCCATCGAAGAGAAACCCAAACAACCAAAATCAAATTATGCCGTCACGGGATTGTATTTTTATGATAATACAGTGGTGAAGAAAGCAAAGAAAGTAAAACCATCGCACCGTGGCGAATTGGAGATTACAGATTTGAACAGGATTTATTTGGAAGAAAAAACTCTGAACGTGAAGTTGTTGGGCAGGGGCATGGCCTGGTTGGATACGGGCACTCATCAATCCATGTTGCAGGCTTCCAATTTTGTGGAATCAATAGAAGAGCGCCAGGGTTTGAAGGTAGCTTGCCTTGAAGAAATTTCATTCCGCAAAGGTTACATCACAAAAGAACAATTGGGGGAACTTGCCAAGCCATTGAGCAAAAATCAATACGGGCAATACCTGTTGAAGATAATGAACGAGAAAATTAAAATGAAGTCTTACGAATGAAGGTAATAACAACAGGTTTCGATGGTCTCTTTATTATAGAGCCGAAAGTAATGGGGGACGAAAGGGGATATTTTATGGAATCCTATAATCAGAAGACTTTTTCGCAAAATGGCATCACGAATACTTTTGTTCAAGACAATCAGTCACGGTCCAAGAAAGGAGTTTTACGAGGGCTTCATTTTCAAAATGCGCCTTATGCGCAAACAAAATTGATAAGGGTGTTGTCGGGCTCCATTCTTGATATGGTGGTTGATCTAAGAAAACAACAACCAACATTTGGCAAACATTTTAAAATCGAACTTTCGGGTGATGACAAAAAACAATTGCTTGTTCCCAAAGGGTTTGCGCACGGGTTTTTAGTGCTGAGCGAATATGCAGAGGTGCTCTACAAAACAGATGAATTTTATAATCAGCAAGCGGAAGGAGGAATTAATTTTTTAGACCCTGCCCTTGGCTTTTCCGAAGCACTGAGTGATGTGACCCTGACCCTTTCTGAAAAAGACAAAACCCTACCTTTATTCTCTCATGCAAAATTTCACTTCTAATAAAACTTGAATGAAAACAATACTCGTAACAGGCGGTGCCGGATTCATTGGCTCAAATTTTATCCCGCATTTTATTAACAACCACCCCGACTATAAAATCGTCAATCTTGATGCACTTACATACGCGGGCAATTTAGAAAACCTGAAAGAGGTAGAAAATAATCAACGCTACATTTTCGCAAAAGGTGATATCTGCGACCGCGCAATGGTCGAATCATTGTTCTCAAAATATAATTTCAATGGCGTCATTCACTTTGCGGCCGAATCGCATGTGGACAATTCGATAACGGGCCCAGAGGCATTTATCAAAACCAATATCAACGGAACATTTACTTTGTTGGATGTGGCCCGCAAAAGTTGGATGAACGCACCCTTTGAATTTAAACCAGAGTGCAACGACAATAGATTTCTGCATGTTTCCACCGATGAAGTATATGGCACGTTGGGCAAGGAAGGGCTTTTTAAAGAAACAACTCCTTATGCGCCCAATAGTCCTTACTCGGCATCGAAGGCAAGCAGCGATTTGCTCGTGAGAAGTTATTTTCACACCTACGGCTTAAATGTGGTGACTACCAATTGCTCGAATAACTATGGCCCCAAGCAACACAACGAAAAATTAATTCCTACCATTATCCGCAAAGCAAAAAGTGGACAGCCGATACCTATATATGGTGACGGCCTTAACGTGCGCGATTGGCTGTATGTATTAGATCATGCCAAGGGCATTGATTTGGCTTTTCATAAAGGAAGAAGCGGAGAGACTTATAATATTGGTGGCAGAAACGAGCGTACTAATATGCAAATTGTAAATTCCATCTGCGAAATACTTGATTCACAAAAACCTTTGCCTGATGGAAAATCGTATAAGTCCCAGATCACTTTTGTAAAAGACCGGGCCGGCCACGACAAGCGCTATGCCATTGATGCTTCGAAAATCGAAAAGGAATTGGGATGGAATGCGGGAGAGAATTTTGAGAGTGGGATTATGAAAACTGTAGATTGGTATCTTAAATCCGTGTGATCTCGCCACGCAAGGGGTCTCTACAAGCATTAAAATACCTTTTGTACTTTTACTGTTACAATGAAAAAAGCTGTTTTCGTTCCAATGGACAAGAAAAAAGAAGCACAGGTGCTGGAAGATATTTCACTTACCCCGCAGCAAAGAGTGGATAGAATGTTTGATCTCATTGACGCTCTTTTATCCCTGCAAAAAGAGTACATACTTTTGGAAAAAGAAAACTGTATTACCCTAAGAAGAAGTGCTGCCTTATCGCAAAGACCTGGATGAGTTCTGTGGCCACC
>JAYVAI010000504.1:0-2696 GCA_043751075.1 Cyclobacteriaceae bacterium
ATTCCATACAACTTTCGGAGTTGGTGGTGAAGTTCAAAGAATCGGACTTTGCCCATATTGATTTTGAGAAAGAACTATCAGCCGCATTCAAATTGCTTCAAGCCAAGCTGGAACCGCTCGAGCGGGCAGCTTATCTCCTAAAGGAGGTTTTTGACTTTGATTATGATGAAATACAGAAGGTATTGAATAAAAAAGCCGACCATTGCCGCCAGTTGATGAGCCGCGCCCGCAAAAAATTAGAAGAAAGAGGGAGTATAAAAATAGACCTTCCCGATACCTCACAACTGTTCGAAAGTTTCAAAAATGCATGTCATCTTGAAAATGCCAGTGAATTCATTCAGCATTTGAAGATGGACATTGCCGAGGCCCTTCAAAAGAAAAAATAATTTCCATTCATCCTGTCACAAAACTAGCGCATTCAGGTCTTACACCTAATTGGTCATGTTAGGCCAATATTTATCAACCTTAACCTGACCTGTTTTATGAAAGAAATTCTGATCTTTTTTGTGGCTCATTGGTACCTTTCTTTGTTCTTCCAAACATTTTTTCTCCATCGCTATTCTGCCCACAAGGCATTTACCATGAGCCCGTTTGTGGAGAAGATGGTATATATCCTTACCTGGATATTTCAAGGATCGAATTATTTAAGCCCCTATGGCTACGGTGTTATGCACCGCATGCACCACGCCTTTGCCGATACTGAAAATGATCCACACTCGCCAAAATATGACGAGACCATCTGGAACATGATGTGGAAAACAAAAACCATATACTCAGATATTGCCAATAAAAGAGTAACCATAGAAAAACGCTTCACCGAAGGCGTTCCCAACTGGATAGCCTTTGATACGTTTGCCCGCTCATGGCCATCACGTCTTTTTTGGGGTGCTTTGTATGTGTTTTTCTATTATCATTTTGCAACAGCTTGGTGGATGTTTGCTTTGCTGCCCATCCATTTCATCATGAGCCCAATACATGGAGCTGTGATCAATTGGTTTGCACACAAATACGGCTACCGCAACTTTGAAGTAGGCGACACTTCACGCAATTTCCTTCCGGTGGACTTTTTGATGATGGGGGAGAGCTATCACAACAATCACCACAAGTATGGCTCGCGCGCCAACTTTGGTGGAATACGCTGGCACGAAATAGACCCAACCTATCTGGTTATCCGGTTGTTGGATAAAGTGGGCATTATAACAATAGCCAGACAAAAAGAAGTGAGTTTCGACCATGTAAAGAAGGCCGCCTAAAATTGTGAAGTGGAAATCCAATTTTAATATGTAGATTTGCACATTAATTTTTTAACAAATCAAAATTTTTTAACAAATCACAATGAAAGAAGGAACAGTAAAATTCTTTAACGAGACCAAAGGATTCGGTTTTGTAAAAGAAACGTCCTCAGGACAAGAGTATTTCGTACATGTATCGGGTCTTGTTGACCAGATTCGTGAAAACGATTCAATCACTTTTGAGCTTAAGGAAGGAAAAAAAGGGTTGAATGCAGTAAACGTTCGCGTTGCTAATTAATACAACTAATTTTTCAAGCGAAAGCCATCCCAAACGGGGTGGCTTTTTTTTGTTTTCATTTGGAAAAGTCAGCGGAGCAATGAATCAATACTCTTGCGCGGCTTCGGTTTTTTACTTCCCTTAGATTTGGTGCTGCCTCCTTTCATTCCACCCCGTACTTCGCGGTTCAAGGCATAGTCAACAGAAAAAGAAAGTATCTTTTCGTTGGCGCGCAGGTTGTCGTTAAAACCAAGCGTGCGGTTGAAGGCAGTATCTTTTTCTCCATAAAAGGTGTGACCTGAAGTGAACCTCACTTCGATGATAAACCGCTGCAGCGCAAGGGTAGGCGCATCCACACCAATTCCAAAATCAATTCCAAACAACCACCGGTTTACATCCATCATGTACATGACATTGAAATCGGGCAAGCCCGGGTTATCGGGTTGTGTTGAAAAATTTAAATCATAATTGTACGATCCGCCTGAAGTAATTGTGCCTTTTCCATTTAACCAATAACTCACCTTAGGCCCCACATTAAAAAACCAGGTTCCCTTAATATTTTTTGACCACCGTAGGGGATAGGATTTGCGAAGCAACATGGAAGCATCCAGAAATTGATACGAGGCATTGTTGGACCACGTTGCCTCATTGAACTTGATGTTGCGCCCACGTTTGGAAAAACCTGCCTCCACCTGAAACGAAAAATTATCCTTTAGTGGAAAGTTGACCAAGGCAGCACCAAAGTAGCCGGGCTTCCATAGATTGGAATAGGTATCGTTATCTTCTTTGTCGCCAAATGAACTAATGGATACAGTGGCCCCTGCTCTTATTCCCATGGCAAATTTCTGAGCGCTGGCAATGTGTGCACTTGTCAAGGAGATAATAAGGAGAATGGCTTTAAGGCAACCCATAGGAATTGTGCGCTTCATATTTTACTGAACTTGAAGGTAGGATTTTTTCTTGCCATGCGAACACTGTTCAATAATAAGAGGGACATTCCAACCCTTGGTGAAACTTGGTTATTTTAATCCGGTAGTTGAGCATGATTTCGTGCGTGCCATTGGAGAAAGTGCGTATGTCGGAAGCGGTGAAATCATACCCATAGCCTACATGAAAGTTGTTATTGAGTTGAAGTTCAAAAAGTCCTATAACCGAATCGCCATAGCGGTAAGAAACCCCGATGCCAA
>JAYVAI010000505.1:0-2690 GCA_043751075.1 Cyclobacteriaceae bacterium
CAATAAAGACTTTCGACCACACGTGTTCGTCCTTCAAGGCATCGATAAGTTGCACGGTGATGCGCACTTTGTTGCCATGCGCTTGTGCACTGCCTTCCAATATATATTTCACGCCCAACTCCACTGCTATTTGTGGCGCAGTCTTATCCGTTTTTTTGTAGCGCATTATCGAGGTGCGCGAAATAACCCTCAATTGCGGAAGTGCCGACAGTTGGATCAAAATATTTTCGGTGATCCCATCGGCAAAATATTCCTGTGCTGGGTCGTGCGAGAGATTTACAAATGGAAGTACGGCAAGCGATTTTTCCAGCCGCTCTTGTTCTGTCTTGGCTTTGCTTTCATTTTGCGTCACTGCTCCTTCATCGGTTGCCCCATCCGCGAAGGATTCCGAAACCCTGCCGGGATACTTAATGGCGTTTATTATTTCTTTGATGGCATTGGCCACTTTGTTCACCTGGTCGCGATAAAATAAACCATTGGAGTTGTCCTGCCTCTTATCATCGGGGCGAAGGGCACGGTTCACACCGGGCGAACGGAATATAAAATCTATGGAGCGCAGTTTTGATTGGAGTTCGGATTCGATGAGGGCGCGGTCTTCTACATCTAAGTTGTGGATTACAACAGGCAATATCCGGCTGGCCACGTTTCCGCTCCGCAGTTTTATATCGCGGCCAATATTTTCTGCCAGTGAAATCCTGTTGAAGGCGCAAAATTCATTTTGCCATGCAAAAGATTTCGTGTCGCAATAAATCTGCGAAAGGATGGGGATAAAAATGAGTGACTTCAATTTCCCTTCCAAACTTTTGTGAACATGGTGGGTTTCCAACAAACCGTCAACAGGGTTCGAATCGAAGTAGATGGAAATATCCTCCTTGAATGTGCTCTGGAGTTCCTCGCCAAGGGCGGCCACAAAATCTGTTACCCAACCATTGCCGCTCTGGTTGCCATGGCTATGGGTGAAGGAGCTTGTGTTGCTCCTATTATCTTTGTGTCGATACGAAATAAAAATATCATATTCGTATCCTGGAACGACTGATGGCGGCATATGCTCAAAGATAGTAACTTGTTATACTTTGGCAATGGTGGGCTGCCATCAATTTTATGTCTGTCCATTTAAAAAACATTACTTTTAGGCTATGAAAATACAACCGCTATTTACAGAGTACTTTCTGCTTAGGTTATTGATCAACACGGTGTCCATGGTGATCCTGATCCGCTTTATCTATTATCACATCTATGGAAAAAGAGATTTTTTCTTCACGTTCTTCCTCATCAATTTCGTAGTGTTCCTGCTGGCGTTCATGTTGGAAAAAACCAGCGCGTTCAGTTCCATCAGCACCGCCTTTGGTTTGCTGGCTGCGTTCTCCCTGCTGCGGTTTCGAACGGAAACCATCTCTGCCAAAGATATGACCTATCTGTTCATCATCATGACCTTCGGGTTGATCAATTCAATCATGAGCGGCTCCTACTGGGAAATAATGGGGCTGAACTCACTGATCATTGGTGCTGTGTTTATCGTAGATGGAAATATGCTCATGCGCAACCAAAAGACAAAAACGTTGGAGTATGAAGGCCTCGAAAACATTCAACCCGAAAAGCATGCGATATTGATCAAAGACCTTAGCCTGCGCACGGGCCTGAATATTCAACGGATCTCCATTGAGCACATTGATCTAGTAAAAAGCAAAGTGGAGATCAGGATTTATTATAACTGATAATGAGGTGGAGTTGAGCCAACGAGCTGCTAAAACCATCAAACACAAAGTGAGATTTTATGCATAGACCTATTCGTACCACTCTATTGAAAGTAACTTTCATTGCACTGCTATGGAGTTATCAAGTTAATGCCCAACAGATCATGGTGCCTCCCTATATTCAGCCGGGCAACGCTCCGTACTTGTTCAAAGAACAAAAGGTAATTATTTGGCAAACAGACAGTGTGCCTGGAAAATATATAGTGGAGTTTGCGTTGGGTGCCTTTGGCGAAAAAGTATCGGTTGCTAAAACTTCATTGGTAAAACTCAATTTAAACAACAAAACCACATTGCTCTATCGGGCAAGCCTTACGGGATTAAAATTCGATTCGCACTATTCGTATCGGGTGTCGTTAAACGAAAAGCCGATAGCAGAAAACTCCTTCGAAACAAGAACCAAAAAAAATCAGACACGGTTTGCCGTGTTTGGCGATTGCGGAGTTGGTTCTGTGCAACAAGCTGAAATTGCCTACCAGGTATTTCAACAGAAGCCACAATTTGTTTTGGTTACCGGTGACAATGTTTACCGAAGTGGCCTTGAAAGTGAATACAGAAAAAATTTCTTCCCTCAATACACAGCAGCAGAAGCCAATCCGCAAACCGGTGCTCCCATAATGAAATCAATTCCCTTTTACATGCTCGTAGGAAACCACGACATCTATGGTGCAGATCTTGATAAATTTCCCGATGGCCTGGCCTATTTTTATTACAATGACCTTCCACTGAACGGCCCCACGGCAACTACAACCATAAAAGCCACCGGCAATGAAGCTAAAGTAAAAACATTTAAAGCCAATAGCAGTCCCCGTTTTCCCCGCATGTCAAATTTCTCGTTCGACTATGGCAATGTGCATATCGCGTGCATCGATGCAAACCCGTATGCCAACCCGTTGGACCCTGCGCTTGTGCAATGGCTGTCGGATGACATAAAAAGAA
>JAYVAI010000506.1:0-6985 GCA_043751075.1 Cyclobacteriaceae bacterium
GGGCGATGTGAAATGTGTGTAGTGATCAAACGCCAACCCGAAATGTCCTTTGGCTTCGGTAGTGTATTTTGCTTTGGCCATGGCGCGCACGGCCAGCGACTGCAAAACATTTTGCTCGGGCTTGCCTTCAATTTCATCCATCAGTTTATTTAATGACCGCGACACGGCAGCATCTTCTATTTGCAATTTGTGCCCAAACTGTTTGGCAAACTCCGAAAAAGATTCCAGCTTTTCAGGGTTGGGCAAATCGTGTGTGCGGTAAACGAAGGTGTCTTTCTCTTCGCCTTTCTTCCGTTTGAAAATGAACGTGGCCACGCCCTTGTTTGCCAGCAGCATAAATTCTTCTATCAATTTATGCGCATCCTTTCTCACCTTGGGGATAACCGCGAGAGGTTTTCCTTTTGCGTCAAGCTTAAATTTTACTTCGGTGGTTTCAAAATTCACCGCTCCTTTTTTGAATCGCTCTTTGCGCAGCAGATGATGAAGTTGGTTTAGAATTTTTAATTCCTCTGCAAATTTTCCCGTGCCGCTCTCTATTACTTCCTGCGCTTGTTCATAACTAAAACGATGGTGGGAGTGGATGATGGTGCGCCCATACCATTCCTTGAGAACCTTTGCTTTGTTGTCCATTTCAAAAACTGCCGCGAAGGTAAGTTTATCTTCATTGGGGCGCAGCGAACATAACCCGTTGGACAACCGCTCGGGCAACATGGGCACGGTGCGGTCAACCAGGTAAACGGAAGTGGCGCGGTCGAAAGCATCATCGTCCAATACATTGCCGGGTTTTACATAATGCGTTACATCGGCAATATGAACTCCAATTTCAAAATTACCGTTTTCGAGCTTTTTGAACGACAGGGCATCATCAAAATCTTTGGCGTCTTCCGGGTCAATGGTAAAGGTGAGCACTTCGCGAAAGTCCTGTCGTTTTTTTATTTCTTCTTTCGAAATACCTTCTGCAATTTTCTCTGATTCTTTCAACACGTTCTCCGGAAAGCGAAAGGGCAGGTCAAACTCTGCCATGATGGAATGTATCTCGGCTTCATTCTCACCGCTCTTGCCGAGTACCTCCACTACTTTTGCTTCGGGGCTTTTGTCGCCATCGGCCCACTTGGTCACTTCGAACAAAACCTTGTCGTTGGTTTTGGCTCCATTCAGGTTTTCCGGATAGATGAAAAAATCCTGATACACTTTTTTGAAATCGGGAACCACAAACCCAAAAGTTTTTGAGAGTTCAATTTTTCCTACAAAGCGGGTGCGGCTGCGCTTAACTATTTCTGTTACTTTTCCTTCGGGGTTTTCACCGGTCTTTCTCCCCGAAAGGGAAACGGCAACCGTGTCGCCATGCAAAGCAGAACCTAAATCCTGCGTGCGCACATAGAGGTCTTTTTTTCCTTCTTCACCGGTAACCACGTAAGCAAAGCGCGGGTTTACATGATCCACCATGCCCGTAACGGATTTTGATTGGTGCGAACTTTTGTATTGCCCACTGCTAAGCTGCTCTACTTTGCCTTCTTCTTCCAGCGCATCTAAAATTTTATAGAGGTCCTCGATCAGGGCTTTCTTCTTCAAACCCAATTTCTTTACGATCTGCTGCACGCTGTAGGCTTTGCCCGACATTTCTTCCAGCAACGTCATCAGCGAGCTGTGCATGCCGCCCTGCTCGTTCTTGGTGCGCTTTTCTTTTTCTGTTTTGAATTTCTTTTTGCTCATAATTTTTTTACCACAGAGGGCGCGGAGATTTCACAGAGAACATAGTTTAGTATTTATATAACAAGCCAACACGGGATTAGTATCCATTAACAATTCGTTTTATCCCACGTTTTAACATCAACACATTAAAGTTGATCAACAAGAATCTATTGTTGTTTAGTTTAAGGTACTACTTCGGTCATTACTTAGGATACATTCTTAAAATAGAACTCAATGGAGTTTTATCTTTTTTATGTTGCCTGACCTACGTAGTACACAGTATGTAAGTACCTGGGCGAGATGAATATCGGTAAGGGCATCTACAGATTTTACCTCCACTATTATCTTTCTTTCAACTAATAAATCCATTCGGTAGCCGCAATCTAACCTTACTTCTTCATAAACTAAGGGAAGTGGTTTCTCTTTCTCTACAAATAAATCCGATTTAACAAGTTCATAATATAAACATGCCTGATAGGCAGATTCCAAAAGACCAGGACCTAATGCCTTGTGTACTTTAATAGCACATCCAATAATTTTCTCTGTTAAATCATTTTCTTCCATCTCATCGTATTTCTCTGTGGTTAAAACTCCGTGTATTTCTCCGTGCCTTCTGTGGTTAACCGCTGTGGTTAAACTTTAAGCGTGTACAATCTCCATAGGCTCAATATCAATCCCCTTCATCTTCAAATACAATTGTGCAATGGCCACCACATCGCGCACACAGTATTCAGCAATTTTTTTTAGGTCGCCTTCCTTGTAATATACTTTGCTCACTTTCGATCCATCCATCTCTCCTTTGCTGGATGGGATATTGAAAATGGTAAGCAGCAAATCGAGCGAAGTATAATGTTTGTAGTCGCCAAACTTCCACATCTCCATGGTGTCCAAGTGGCCAACTTCCCAGGGCTTTTTACCCATTATGTTTAGTGCCAGGGGCAGCGGCAGGCCGTTCACCAACATCCTTCTGCTTGTGTAGGGAAAATCAAATTCCTTTCCATTGTGCGCGCACAAGCGGGTGGCAGAACCCATTTTTTCAAGTATGGCCTTGAAATCAATCAACAATTTTTTTTCATCGTGGTCGGCAAAGTATTTTGTGCGCAGGCACAAATCCCCTTTTTCATTTTCAGTATAGACACCCACTGCTATCACTACAATTTTTCCGAACTCCGCATAGATGCCAGCCCGCTCATGAAACATATCTTCATCCGTTTGCCCTTCTTCACGTTTGAAGAAGGTGGCTTTTCGTGCCCACTGTGTTTTAAGCCTCTCGCTAAGTTTATGGTATTGGTCCACGCAGCCTACCGTTTCAATATCGAGGAAGAGAATGTCTTTTAGCTCAGCGTCCATAAAAAATTGTTTGCTTATAAAAATACAGATAAGAATGGGTAAGGCAAAGATGGTATAATAGTTGTTTCACTGGGCCACATGCAACGGATATTAATTGTGATTACTCGTTACCGCTTCATTGCTTTTTCATCGGTGATCATCACTCTCATTTCATCTGCAGTTCTTTGGCAATCGGGCACGTCACTTTCATTGATCATGGCTATTTGGTGCAAAGTGATTACCACCGGGTTGCTTTTGCTGTTGGTGCATTTCTTTCGCTCATCGCAATTTTTCTTTTTTAATAATCTTGGCTATTCCAACGGGATCATTTATAGGAACATGGCTGACGCAGATTTTATAATTTCGGTTGTATCCTTCTCCTTGGTATTATGGATACGTTAGAGTTCGACAGCCTGTACCTTGAATTTGGAATGCATCGTGTGCTGTCGAGCGTATATATGAAATGTGCCACGGGAAAAATAGTTGGACTGCTGGGAAGAAATGGTTCGGGCAAATCATGCCTCATGCAAACAGTTTTCGGTACGATGAAGGCTGAAAGCAAATCTGTTCGTTTTAATAAAATTCCTCTCATCGAAAATTACGTAAAGAAAAAGGTGATTGCCTATTTGCCACAAGCCGATCTGCTACCACCTTTCATTTCGCTTGAAGAAGCACTTAACCTTTACGGGATCAACCAGCAAATAATAATTGATCAATTTCCTGAACTCAAGAATTGCCTTGCGAGAAAGTCTTCAGAAGTTTCTGGTGGCCAAAGACGATTGTTTGAAGTGTTGCTGATACTAAATTGCAAACATCCGTTTTGCATTTTGGATGAACCCTTTTCGGGATTGATGCCCATACATATAGAGCGATTGAAGGAATTGATCACGGAAGTAAAGCAGCATAAAGGAATAATCATCACCGACCACTTGCATTGGCACATACGCGATATTGCCGATGCTCTTTATGTGCTTGCCAACGGAAAGACTTACAAGATTTTGGAAGAGGAGCAGTTGATTGAACTCGGATACTTGAATGGATTGTAAACTCATATGCTTTCACTTTGTTCAAGGCGGGATTTACAAATGAAGTCATCAGCCAATTAATAGGTTAATCCGTCTGCCAAGTCCGTCTTCAAAAATTCTGTAAAGAGTTGATAGCTGAATGTCGCACTTACCGTTTTCAAGTCGTGAGATGTAGCTTTTTTTAGTTCCAACTTTGTCAGCAAGTTGTTCCTGTGTCAGGTTAGCTTCACGCCTTGCGTCTTTGAGTGTTTCGCTAATCACGAAATACTGTGCTTTCTCTTCAAACTCGTCACGCTTTTTTTTTCCAGTTTTTCCGTATTGAATGTCTAAAATCTCGTCAAAGTTTTTTGCGTTTCTTATGGCTTCTTTTTTTTTCATTTTGTTTATTTTTTAAAGTAAAATATTCTTTTTTAAGTTTCTCGGCTAATTCAATTTCCTGGCGCACAAAGATAACTTTATAGTGAACAATAAGCAGGTATGCTGCAATTTGGTCAAGCATTTTTCTATACACTATCCTGAAGCAATATCCCGCGCAGCCACCCACGCGCTTGTCCAGGCGGCCTGAAAATTAAACCCTCCGGTTTCGCCATCAATGTTCATCACTTCGCCCGCAAAATAAAGTCCCGGAAGGATCTTACTTTCCATTGTTTCAAGATCAATTTCTTTCAAGTCCACACCTCCGCAGGTTACAAACTCTTCTTTGAAAGTAGTTTTGCCTTTTATGCTGAAGGGGCACCGCACCAGCAACTCCACCAACCGGTTTATTTTTTTTTGAGATGCTTCGCCCCACGGAACGGTTTCGTTGAACTCGGCCATGTCGGTGAGGCGCTCCCACAATCGCGCAGGCACATTGAACAGGGCGTTGCCCCTTATTTTTTTCTTTGGTGAGTTTTCCTTCTGCGAAAGCAACACATGCCTCACTTCTTCTTCTCCTAAACTGCCCGTCCAATTTATTAGGGCAACAAATTCATATTTCTTTTCGTGCAGATATTCCGCAGCCCAGGAAGAAAGTCTGATCACAGCCGGACCGCTGAGCCCCCAATGGGTGATCAGCACCGGACCTTGCTCTGAGAATTTTGTTCCGGCAATTTTTACTGTGGCATCTTGCACGGCCACTCCCATCAAATCGTTAAATTTTTTTTCGGGATCATTGAAAGTAAAAAGCGAGGGGATGGGAGGGATGATGGTGTGCCCCATTTTTTGGATGAACGAATAAGCCGATGGCTGAGGGTGCCCGCCAATTGCCACCAACACTTTTTGGCTCATAAATTCTCCACCGTTCTCACTATCAACATGGAAAATACCTTGCTGCAGTTTGATCCATGAAGCACCACAACTTGTTTTGATGATGATGTTAAAAGTTTCCGACTCCTTTAAAAAGGCCTGGATAATAGTTTCCGAATTATCGGTGATGGGAAACATCCGTCCGTCATCCTCGGCTATCAACTCAACGCCAATTTTTTGAAACCACGCTACCGTATCCTTTGCATCAAATCCACAAAAGAGTTTTTTCAATTCTTTTTGGCCGCGCGGATAATGCTTCGAAAGCGGTGTGGCCCCAAAGCAACGATGAGTTACATTGCACCTGCCGCCACCAGAGATGCGCACTTTGCTAAGCAACTTGGCTGACTTCTCCAGAATTAAAATTTTTAAGGTGGGTGTTCTCATCGCGGCATTGATGGCCCCGAAGAAACCGGCCGCACCCCCTCCTATCACAATGAGATCGAAAATTTCACCGTTTGTTTTTATCATCGTGGCGTATCCATCGGTTCATATTTACAGTAACTTTTCCAAACACATATCCCATGCCAATGGCCAATGGATAGTCGCTCGCCCAATGCACATTGTTGTTGATCATGGACAGCCCTACCAGCCCCATGATGGAATAGCCCACCGGTCGGATCCATTTTTTCTCGGGATAATTCTCGGCAAGGATTACGGTAGTCACCATCATGGTGCCCATGTGCCCCGAAGGAAATGCATCGTAGCTCGAAACATTTTGCTGGTAGGTTTTTGGGTTTGGAAATGGCCTCCACCGTCCTCGATCTTGTGTTGCTTTAAAGGGGCTTTCGCGGCCGGTTGTACGCTTTAGAAATTGGGTGGTGATGCCCATCGCGATAAGGCCCTGCATAAGTTGACTTGCTGTTGACAATGAACGGTAATTGTTTTTTATCAACCCATGCGCAAACAGGCCAGCACCTATCAACAACGGTGGCACTCCTTCGCCAAGGGTATAGATGGCAGTGTTGAGATTGTTAGGAGCCTGATAGACATCAATGTATTTGTTGCCAAGGTTGAACCCCACTACGTCAATATATTTTCGGCTGTAATCGAGATTGATGTGACGGGAGAACTGCTGCATGCCGTCCATGATTTTTTGATCGGCTGCCCACAAAGCCACCGTTGACCCGGCTATCCAAATCCAGGGCTTAATGCTCTTGCGATGGAATGATTGCTTCGCCACTCTTGTAAACGTTTTGGGAATTGAAGTTATAAAAGTGAGTGCTTTGGGTTTTGGATAGATGTATGTTTGCGAGTGTAAAAGAAAAATTTGTGCAGGCCGTTGGTTCCCATTGATTTGAAAAAGTGTGTCCAATGGCTGACATTGTACTGACTGAACAAAAAGGAGAGCAAGGGTGAACGGGGCAAATCGCATAAAGCAAAAATAGATAAAGGCAAGTAAACCAGACACTCCATTATCCAATAAAACGTGATAAAGAAATTATTCATTTTGGTTTTGATGCTTGCCACCGGCTTGATACTTCGCGCGCAAACAGAACCAAGTACCCATAAGGGACAAAAAAAATGGAGCCGGATCCTTGTTGTGCCCACCACGTTGATAGCGGGCGGCCTTTATACCATCAATGAAAAACGTTTTATCAATCGGTTTTCTGTCCGTGCCGAACGAAATGAGGAGATGCCTCTTTTCAACACGCATA
>JAYVAI010000507.1:0-2678 GCA_043751075.1 Cyclobacteriaceae bacterium
GGTAGGTATTTCAAATTTCAAACAGCCTAATACATCTTCCACCTGCGATACTTTCGTGGCTCCCACAATCGGTATCACGCTTTGATTTTTTTGTTGGCGCGTCCAGTTGATGGCAAGTTGTGAGGGAGTCACACCCATGCGATCTGACATCTCAACCAACTTTTTTGTGATGATGGTTGCCCGCTCTCCAAGCCGTATGCTTGTATCTGCCAGCCGGCCTTTGTCGCCTTTCAAATATTTTCCGGTGAGTGCGCCACCCGCTAAGGGTGCCCACGGGGTTATGGTCATACCAAATGCCTTGGCCATCGGAAACAATTCCGCTTCTACTGTGCGTTGTATTAAACTGTATTCTATTTGCAAGCCAATGAACTGGTTCCATCCGCGCAGTTCGGCCATGGTGTTGGCCTGGCTCACGATCCACGCGGGCGTGTCGCTTATGCCGATGTAGTGCACCAGCCCGCGGCTGACTAAATCTTCCAGCCCCTTTAAAATTTCTTCGGTGGGTGTCCAACTGTCCCAGATGTGCAGCCACAACAGATCGATGTGATCGGTGTTGAGCCGCCACAGGCTTTCTTTCACGCTGCGCATCATGTTTTTGCGGTGGTTGCCGGCAAAGTTTAAATCGCCAGCCCTGTCGCGCAGTGAATATTTGGTGGCCACCACAAAATGGTCGCGGTCCTTGGCAATAAAGTCGCCCACAAATTTTTCCGATGTGCCATCGGTATATCGGTTGGCGGTGTCTATAAAGTTGCCTCCCGCATGGGCGTATGCATCAAATATTTGCTTGCTGAGTTCCTTGTCGCATCCCCATTTCCACTCGGTGCCGAAGCCCATAGTGCCAAGGCAAAGTTCAGAAACGCGCAAGCCCGATTTGCCGAAGAGTTTGGAGTTCATGGTTGTTTGGGGTTGGATTTGTTTTAAAATTAAAAGTTAATTTCGGTTTAAAGATGCAGGGATGCTAATGTTGATTTTGGCCTTCCTGAATCAATAGGAAACGGCTTATTGCTAACCAAACAAAGCAAAAGATATTTGAGAACCACAGAAAATGGTTTTTGCACAATTGCAATTCTCTTTTACCTTTGCAGTCCTCAAAAGAAATGGGAGCTTAGCTCAGCTGGTTCAGAGCATCTGCCTTACAAGCAGAGGGTCGGGGGTTCGAACCCCTCAGCTCCCACATTGAAAATCAAGCCGTTACATTGAGTAGCGGCTTTTTTATTGCCATCACTTTGACGGAACTTTGACGGGAACGAATAATTAGGCCAACAAGAAAGCCTCCACATTCGGGAGGCTTAACCATACTTTATGGGTTTAGAAATTTTGCTTTTATACCATTGAAGGAAGTCATTGAAGGAACGGGCAATGATGTAAACACCTCCGCTTTCCTCTACTTGCTTTTGTGTTTGTTTCTGCCATTGGCTTTGGCGGTCGCTGCCTGTTTTAATTTCGATCATTACAGTTTGTCCATTAATGATTGCGATCAAATCACCAATACCACGCTTTGTGGTTGACTTTGTCCACCTGCCTAATGTTGGATTATACTGGCCTTGTGATTGTATCCGGCTGCAATAGTGGCCTTTTAATTCAAGCCATTTTATAATTGATTGGGTAAGTCCATTAGCCGTGGAGGTGTTGACATTCATTTTAGGCAAAGCATAATCAGGTACATTTTGATACCTCATTTTCTTTTGTTCTAAATCCATTGTTACCAATTCATTTACTGCATTCATGTTCTTCTTTTTTTAATTCCTTGCTCTTATACCCTTCGGGTATAGGCCGCCAATTTTGTCCTTTAAATCAATACCCGGATTTTAGAAATATCAGGTACTACCGTATGCTTGCCACGCTTGAATGCAGGTACACCGTGGAGGTTCTTACTGATAGCTCCATATTCGCTGGCCTTTCCTATTATTCTATACTGTGGCCTTACAGAAATGTATCTGTATCTTTGTGCGCTTGCTTTCAATCGTTCAAATCTCCGCTCACTTAGCCCAAGTGATTTAGAGATATACCGGGCCGGGAAGTCATTTTGCTCAACTCTCCTTTTATTCGAATGTTGACCTCCCGGCTTATGGTATAGTTTCTTCAATGCCTTCGCAAAACACAAGGCTTCAAATCTTTTCAATTCCTTTGGTACTGTGGTTATGTATAGCCCGCCACGCTTACTAAATTTTAATTTCCTCCACGAACGAGGATACAAGTATTCGCCATCCGTTCCCGCCCATTCATCAGCTACTAATTTTTTAACAAGTCGCTGGCCTGTTTTTGTGTGAATCTTTAAGGCTTCAAATAATGCGTCTATTTTAACCCTGTGGCCTTCCAATTTGGCGGTAGCTAATAAGCGTAATTGCTTCACCTTCTTTTGCGATAATGCTGTGGAAAGCAGACGGGACGGTATGCGAAGTTCTCCCTGCATCAAAAAAGTTTTAGCTGTGGATTTTCGGGAAACAGAACAGGGTCGGACGTGTAGTATCCGGCAAGCCGTTTTGTTATCTGGCAGTAACCTTTCTTAACGAGCGCAACATTTTTAGAACGCTGCAATCGTGAAATGTACCGGCATAGGTTAGCCCGTTCAATGCCTACCCTATTGGAAAGCATCAGCATGGTAAGAGGTTGATTTTTCAACCCCTCCACGGTCATTTGTATTTGTGTTTGATGTATCTTTGGCATAGCATTAAGAT
>JAYVAI010000508.1:0-6941 GCA_043751075.1 Cyclobacteriaceae bacterium
GTTGATGAAGCCGGCAAAGAAATGCCGAAGATTGACGAAAAGTAAGCGTTGAAGACCTTCGCTGACTTAAAAGATATACAACAAGCGCTTCTTAACGGAACTCTCTCCTGCACCGACAGGGTCAACTTCTTTTTGGCCAACATCGAAAAAAAGAAACACCTCAAT
This sequence comes from Cyclobacteriaceae bacterium, assembly GCA_043751075.1. Lineage (GTDB taxonomy): Bacteria > Bacteroidota > Bacteroidia > Cytophagales > Cyclobacteriaceae > ELB16-189. The sequence continues at coordinate 166 of JAYVAI010000508.1, forward strand.
GTTTTTTTGACAGTGTATGCAAGCGAGGCTATCGAAAGGGCATTGCAAATTGATTCCAAAATAAAAAATGGAACGGCAGGCAAACTGGCTGGGTTAGTGGTTGGGCTCAAAGATGTGCTCAGTTATAAAGGCCACCCTCTTCAGGCAAGCAGCAAAATTCTAAACGGTTTTATTTGTCAATACACGGGCACTGCAGTGCAACGCCTGCTGGATGAAGATGCCATTATCATTGGCCGCCAAAATTGCGATGAATTTGCTATGGGCTCCTCCAATGAAAACTCCGCCTTCGGTCCCGCTCTCAACGACATTGACAACACGCGTGTGGCAGGCGGTTCATCGGGCGGCTCGGCTGTGGCTGTGATGGCCAATTTATGTGATGTTTCCATCGGGTCCGACACGGGCGGATCGGTGCGGCAGCCCGCAGCATTTTGTGGTGTGATAGGATTGAAGCCAACCTACTCGCGCATTTCGCGTCATGGGCTAATCGCCTACGGTTCATCGTTTGATTGCATTGGCATTTTTTCTAAAAACATGTATGATTCTGCTTTGGTGTTGGAAGTGATGGCGGGCGCAGATGAATATGACAGCACGGTATCGCGCCAACCCGTGCCATCTTACAGCAGCGAATTAAATTCTTCATCAACTAAAAAATACAGCGTTGCCTACCTGCGCGACACGCTCGAATCGGAAGCCCTGCAACCGGAAATAAAAAACAACATCTATCAAAAAATTGACCAGCTAAAATTGGCCGGGCATCATGTTGAGGCTATTGATTTTCCGCTCAATGAATATGTACTCCCTACCTATTATATTTTAGCCACTGCCGAAGCGAGTTCAAACTTATCGCGCTATGACGGTGTGCGTTATGGCCATCGCTCGGCTTCATCCACCGATTTGAATTCACTGTATAAAAAAACCCGGTCGGAAGGATTTGGAAAGGAAGTGCAACGAAGAATTATGCTGGGCACCTTTGTGTTGAGCGCCAGCTATTACGATGCTTACTATACGAAAGCACAAAAAGTAAGGAACCTGATTCGAAAAAAAATCAAAGACATTTTTGCCACGCATGATTTTATTATCCTACCCACCACACCCACTACGGCATTTAAATTAGGCGAACACACCAATAACCCCATCGAAATGTATTTAGCCGATTTATATTCTGTGCAGGCAAATGTGGCGGGCGTTCCCGCTATATCCATTCCTTGCGGAGTTGATTCATCAGCATTGCCCATAGGCATTCAAATAATGGCCGATGATTTTGCAGAGTCTAAATTGTTTCAGTTTTCACAAATAATGCGGAACTTGTGATTTGTTTGAACAGCGACTAAAGGGTAAACTGAAAATTTGAAGTTGGTATGAGGTATTTTGTTATCGCTATGGTATTTGTTTTTTCCGCCACATTCTTGTTTGCTCAGGAAGAAATGGCCGACACGCTGCAACTGCCCACACCCACCGGAGACATCATCCCATTAGATACGTTGCCCGTCAACCTCTATGTGCTCCCAACCGACCTTGAGTATATTCCGGCCGATGCAACCCCAGAGTTATTGGCCGACAGATTAAGTTGCCTTCAACAAACCATTCCGCTCACTTACAACAATACGGTGAGTGGCTTCATTGACTATTTTACGGTGCGCAACCGCGACTACACACGCAGCATGCAGCGCAAAAAGGATTTGTACTTTCCGCTATTCGAAAAAAAATTGACCCAATACAATCTTCCTGAAGAACTGAAATATTTGGCGATCATAGAATCGGCACTTAACCCTCGTGCCGTGTCACGCGCCCGCGCTGTAGGGTTGTGGCAATTTATGTCGGGCACAGGAAGGTATATGGGTCTGAACCTTGATTGGTATATTGACGAGCGCATGGACCCGGAAAAATCTACCGATGCAGCCTGTCGCTACTTAAAGCAACTGTATTCTATTTTTGGAAATTGGGAGTTGGCGTTGGCCGCTTACAACTCGGGGCCGGGCACGGTGCGCAAAGCCGTGCGCAGGTCGGGCTACAAAAAATCTTTTTGGGAAATTTATCCCCACCTGCCACGCGAAACACGAGCCTATGTTCCCCAGTACATTGCAATCATCTATGCCATGAACTATGCCGAGCATCACAACTTATTGGAAGAAGCCCGCGAAGAAGTTCTTCCTTTCGATACGATAGTTGTAAAGCAATTTGTTCATTTCGAGTCGCTGGCAAAACTAACAGGAACCTGCTTGGAAGATTTGCAAAAATTAAACCCCTCGGCTCACCGCAATGCGCTGCCCGACAATGGCAAGGCGCACATCTTGAAAATGCCGTTGCATGCAAAACAAAATCTTGATAAGAACCGGATCGCGATACTTGATTCTGTTTCGGTCACGGGCAAAAAGGAGATGGAAGTATTGGCCAAAAAATTCTCCACCGGAAATACGGTGGGCCGCGAAATGATTTCATACAAAGTAAAGTCTGGCGATGTGCTGGGTAGCATTGCCATAAGGCATAATGTGCGGGCTGATGACCTAAGAAAATGGAACAACCTTCGCAGCGATATTATCCGCTCGGGCCAGCACTTAGCAATCTGGGTAGTGCCTTCAGTAGTAGTTGTTGCTTCTTCCAAACCCCAGTCGCAATCACCATTAGTACTGTTGTTGCCAGACGGCAAAACATATACCGTTCAGCCTGGCGACACACTATGGGATATTTCCAAAAAAGTGCCGGGTCTTACCATAGAAAAAATAAAAAGCCTCAACAAGTTGAAAGGCAACACACTAAAGCCGGGTCAAAAATTGATTATCGGATAATAATTTTTTTGTGACCATTTCCTTTAGTTTGAATTATACTGCGTACTACGTAGGTCAGGCAACATAAAAAATAGATAAACACCATTGAGTTCTATTTTAAAAATGTATCCTAAGTAATGACCGAAGTAGTAGAGAGGCCGATACCTTACAACATGAACAAATTTTTTGCCCCCATTTTATTTTCCGTCCTCATCCTTAGTGCTTGCACCACCTCCAAAGACAGCCTACCATCCTCGTCAGGAATGATTGGGGATATCATCCTCATCATGGACTCCACGCAATGGAAAGGCCCGCTTGGCAAAACAGTCGATTCACTCTTCAGTGTCGAAACGGAAGGCCTTCCCCGCCCGGAGGCCGTATTTCATTTGAAATGGGTGGACCCGCGAAAATTAAATTCTGTATTGAAGCAAAGGAGAAACTTGATCTTTGCAGTCACGCTCGATCAAAAGTCATCTGGGGCTGCAACAGTAAAAAGACTTTTCACCAAAGAATCCTTGGATCAGATCCGCGCCAACCCCGATCTCTTTAGCCGCAACTCAACCGATGTTTTTTCTAAGGGTCAGGAAGTACTCTATCTGTTCAGCACCACCGAGAAGCAACTCATTGAGCACATCCGCAAAAATGGCAAAAGGCTGATAGAACATTTTGACATAAGAGAACGCGAGCGGCTTTCTTCCACGCTTTTCAAATCAAAACAAATGAAGGGCGTGTCGAAGATTTTGAAGAAAGAATTTCAGTGCGACATAAAAATTCCCTTTGGCTATGAGTTGGCCGTAAGCAATGAAGATTTTTTTTGGGTGCGGCAAATGACCGCCACCGATGACAAGGATATTTTTATCGCCCGCAAAAAATATACATCTCAAGATCAATTCAAGCGCGACAGCCTGATAAAATGGCGCGATGCGATATGCGAAAAATATTTGTTCGGTGACCCCAACCGTTCTGAAACACATTTGATGACAGAAACCACCGTTCCGTTTAAGCCCGTGATCACGCGCGAAATTTCGTTCAATAAAAAGTTTGCCGTGGAGATGCGTGGCCTTTGGAAAACCTATAACTTAGTGATGGGCGGCCCCTTTCTTTCCTATACGCTCGCTGACCCCGCCAATGGCATGATGTATTACATCGAGGGCTTCACCATCAGTCCGGGCAGGCCACAGCGCGAAATCATGCGCGAGTTGGAGACTATATTATATACGTTTAAAATAAGTGGCGAACTAGTTGAAAAGGAGGCAGTAGGCAGATAGCAGTAGGCAGTATGACGATGCCTGAATAAGGTTGACAGTTTTCAAGTTGAATTTTCAACTTGAGTTTGTAATGGTGTTGCAATTATAGTTCGGTTGCATTAGACTTACAATAGTTTTACCTGCGTGGCTGCGAATGGAACCCTCAGCGAACAAGCAGGGTTTACACTGAAAAAAGTTTTGGGCTGTCCCGGTTGGGATGGCCCCTACTTTTTTTAGGAAAATAAAAAGAGGGTTCCAATATCCGGATGGCCTGTTCATGTCAGTCTTCATGGATTTTTATTTTTGGGTGTTTAGGACAGATCTCTGGAGCAAATGGTAAAATAACAGTGGGCGCAAGGTATAGAAGCATTTCAGTTGAAACCTTTTATCGGTCATTTTATAAGGCTACTTTTTATAGTGACAATAGACGTGTGGTTAATTATGGGGTTGCCTTGAATTTTTTCTTTAGGAAGCAATAAACTATAAGTTGAGTAGCTTTTAGATTTTCAATTAAGTTGCGGGTCGCATGGCCTGCAATTTTTTTTGTGTCAAGCATGGTCTGCCGTATTTTAGTTGTTGACCCGCAGCGTGGAGAAACCTCAATTCAATTTACTCGCAGAATTTACAAACCGTGTTAGGTCATAAAATGTCAGCGACCAACACTAACACTGGGGCTTAGGAGATGCAAAACAAGTAACAAACCCTAAGAATTTAGGCAAGGGTGAACTATTATACGACAAATGGCGTATATTTGATAGACAAATGTCATTTCAATGAAAACTAAAGCATCAAGTGGGGTTTTTAAGATCCGGATATTTAACTCAGCACCGGTGAATATCGCTGTGCCCGGTCGGTCTGGCTTTTTTATCAACGAGGCCATCAAGGCCAGAAACTTCATTGATCTGAATAAAATTATTGGCAAGGGATTGCCCTACCGCTCCGTTCAACCGCTGATGGCTTTTCTTGACTTGAACACACAAGAAATCGCAGACCTCACGGGCGTATCGCAGCGCACTATTTCGCGCTGGACAGCTGATTCGATTATCGGTGTTCTTCCTTCAAAGAACCTGCTGAAGTTAGATGCCCTGGTGCAAAAAGGCATTGAGGTTTTTGGCTCAGAAGATTCTTTTAAGTCCTGGCTCCAGCAGCCTAATATGGCCTTGGGAGACGAGAAGCCAATTGATTTGCTGCCCACTCCGTATGGCACTGAGTTGGTGGAAGATGCAATCGATGCGATGGAGTATGGCAACGTGATGTAACAATGGCCGGGTATTTTCGGATCATTCAAAAAAAACATGCCGCAACCCCCATGGGCTATGGCAGTGGCGGGGCGCGATGGAACAGCCGTGGGGTGCCTATGATTTATGCCGGTTCGAGTGTTGCCATTATCACCTCTGAATTTCTCAGCATCAAGGGTGGAACGGTGGTAGATCAAGCGTGGTCGCTCATTACTTATTCCGTTTTGTCAGACCCACCGGTTTTGGATGCTGCTTTGTTACCGGATGATTGGGATTCAAGACCCTATCCAATATCAACACAAGAGTTTGGAAAAAATTGGGCACGTACCAATACTTCGGTTTGTCTCAAAGTACCTTCTGCCCGCATTCTATTAAAGGCATATCCACAAGAGCACAATCTTTTAATAAACCCCCTGCATCCTAAGTTACCCAATGAAGTGACGGTTGTATCAGTAGATGACCTGTTTTTTAATTTGAACGAATGGGCTACAGGGAATAAGTAAGAGTGCGATTTTCATTAGTAAAAAATCATAAAGCCACCATTGCGCCCTTGCGCCTTGGCGTGAGTAATTGTGTTTAGTTGTTGACCCGCAACCAGAGGCTCTGCAAAAATATCAGCAGTAAAAATCACAGAAGCAACCATTGCGCCCTTGCGCCTTGGCGTGAGTAATTGAGTTTAGTTGTTGACCCGCAACAAACTCAGATACAATTCCCCATTCGTTGTTGACCCACAACGTGGAGAAACTCCAATTCAATTCCCCTCAGAATTTATACGAATAGGATTTAATGAAAGAATCCTGCACTTTATGTTTACAAAATGTAAACTTGCACCAGATAGTAGTGTGCTGGCTCAAGTCATAAATGGCGGTTTTATAGTTACAGAGGAAGAGTGCGTGAAATACGAAACTCGTTTGCGGCAGAGCCGCCCAACATTTGTAGATAATCCATCCTAAGTTGGCATAAGGTGCAGCGCACCGAAATTCTCATTATCTTCAACACAAAATATTTCGGTGCGCAGCACCTTCATTCGCTGGCACTATTTTACTTCTACAAATGTCGGGCGGCTCTGCCGCTTTCATCAAAGCATAGTGAGTACGATAAAATAAACGTAAAAACAATTTAGTATGAATATCACACCCATCAGAACACAACGGGATTACCGCTCGGCAATGAAGCGCATAGATGAATTAATTGTGCTTGACTCCAAGCCGGGCTCTCAGGCATTTGATGAATTGGATGTGCTATCCACGCTGGTCGAAGCGTACGAAAACATTCATTATAAGATTGAAGCACCAGATGCAGTTGAGGCTATTAAATACATCATGGAAGAGAAGGGCCTTAGTCAAAGCGATCTTGTTAAATACTTTAATGGAAACAAAAGTTTGGTTTCATCCGGGCTAAGCAAAAAGAGAGAGTTGTCTAAGGCTGTAATCAAATCCCTGCACGAAGGCTTGGGAATACCCTATGAAATACTGATGGCTTGACCCAGATTTGGCGGAGAATTCGGCAGATTACCAGCACAGTTC
>JAYVAI010000509.1:0-19254 GCA_043751075.1 Cyclobacteriaceae bacterium
TCCGGTAAGCGAAACAATCTCGGCTTATCATTACCCGATTGGGGCTTGGGTGTGAGCGTACCTATTTCTATAAAACCAAAACCGAAAGACGCCAGCTCGTCAATCAAGATTGCATCTTTATCAAAACCTGCTGCAAGACCCACGGGGTTTTTGAATGTGATACCGAACAGGGTGCGCTCAGTTTTTTTATTTTCTACTTTGCAAATAGAGTTCAATACATTGAGGAGACCGGGAATAGCTCCGGCTATTTTCAAAAATTTGAAAGTAAGGTGGTGTATAAACTCAGGTGGGAAAAGAAAAAGAACTGGTCGGATAAAAATCTTATACATTCCCTATTGGCGTTACTTCTTTTTTTTCTTTTTCACCGGCTTGCCAAATTTGCGAAATCCTTTCTCAACAATCTGGTCAACCAATCGCTCGCCATCATCTCCTATCATGTTGGTGGTAGAATTTATCCTCCAGACAAGCATGTTGCCTTTATCATTCAGGTCGATGACCAGGCTTCCTTGTTGATAGTCGCGGATGTAGGTTCGGTCGGTGGAACCGGGGGTCATGCCCAAGGGTCCTACATTGCCTGCATCGCTACGTGCCAGCGTGCCGGCCGCATACGACACGACCAAATCAGCGGCAGAATCTACTCGTTGCAGGCCTTTGATTTCAAGTTCGCGACCGATGGCGGTTTTTATCCATTTGTTTACTTCTGCATCGCTGACTTGTTTTTGATCTTTGGGTGTGATGATCTCCCCTTCACCAAAACTAAATGTTTTGTATTTTGAAAAATCGCGGTCCTTGTCATACTCCACTTTTATCTCTTGTGCCCAGATGATTGTGGTGCTTATTAAAATGAAAAGGATGGGGCTTAATTTTTTCATAAAGCAAAGGTAAGGAATTGGGAAATAGAAATTGGCTTAGTAACAAATCAGGCATTACAAATTGCGCTGACCAGAGAAATACACAGGGAGCGTGCTTTCTCCATTCATTTTTTAGTTGTTGATGTTTTGTTTCAATTGTTGATTTGGCACTTTTTTGTCTTGACACAAAAAAGTACCCAAAAAAAGTCAAGACAAAAAGATGCTTCCTCCCGCATCCCATCGCACCCCCGCCTTTTTGTCGGGCCAGCGCACTTAAGTTTCAATGTAAAATATTCTCTAAGGGATTTAGTTTCTGCTGATAGGCATTGCTTTATAATTCTGTGCAATTTGTGATGCACCGATAATGCCTTAACTCCTCGGATGAAATTCCTGTATCACTTGGCGGAGGTAATCCCGATCTAAGTGGGTATATATTTCAGTGGTAGTGATCGATTCATGCCCCAGCATTTCTTGCACGGCACGCAAGTCGGCACCACCTTCAATCAAGTGGGTGGCAAACGAATGCCGAAACGTGTGCGGGCTGATAGTCTTGTTAAGTCCAATGCGGGAAGCCAGGTCTTTAATGATCATAAAGATCATCACCCTGGTCAGTTTTTTTCCCCTGCGGTTTAGAAATACGTGGCTCTCAAATCCTTTTTGCGCAGGCATCTGTACCCTGATTTCCTCCAAATAAATCTTAATGAACTTGAGGGCATCGCGGCCAACCGGCACCAAGCGCTCTTTGTTGCCTTTTCCAATCACGCGCAAAAAACCAATATCAAAATAAACATTGCCGATCTTTAACTCCACCAACTCAGACACACGCAGACCTGAACAATACAATACTTCCAGCATGGCACGGTTGCGGCCACCCTCCGGCTTGGACAAATCAATGGCTTCAAACATTTTCACAATCTCTTCATAGTCCAGCGTGTCGGGCAATTTTCTTCCCAGCTTGGGGCCTTCAATGAGCGAGGTTGGGTCTTTCTCAATCAGCCCTTCAAACAACAGGTATTTGTAAAATGCTTTGATACCAGAAAGTATGCGAGCCTGGCTGAATGCACTCATGCCCAACTCATTGATAAATTGCAAAAACGCTTGCATGTGCTTTGACGAAATTGCCATGGGACTGATGCCCGCAAATTTCATTTCAATAAACTGCGCCAGTTTTTCTACATCGCGCACGTATGCTTCTATCGAGTTGGGTGAAAGCGATCGCTCCAATTTCAGATAGCTCCCAAAATGTTTGATATGACTTTCCCAGTTTTTCATCCAGTACAAATGTGCAAATTATTATAACTTGCGTGGACTATTCCAGTTAATTGTATTACAAAGAAATAATTCAAAAATGGGAACAAGTATTCATCTACCACCATCGCGTAAAATGCGAAGTGGTGACAAAAAGGCTAAAGTAAAAATAGTTGACTACTATTTGGTAGATACCTTTTGTATTGATTTTGAATTTGAGTCAGGAAAAATAAAGCGAATTGATTTTTTGCCGCTGTTTCAAAAATATGTTAAAGGTGAAAATATAAAATACCTGACTCCTTCATTATTCAAGAAATTTAAAGTGACTAACGACCGAATCTTCTGGGGGAAAAATGAAGATGTCGCTTTTTCCATTCCCACTCTATTAAAAATTAATGAAGAGGAGGAGATTCTCTATATCATATAGTTTACATACCAACACCATGTCAAAGAAAATCCAAATCATAAACGGCCCCAACCTCAATCTGCTGGGCAAGCGCGAACCTGAAACATACGGCAAACAATCATTCGAAGAATATTTTGAAACGCTCAAATCCAAATTTCCCGATGCAACATTAACCTACTTTCAATCGAACGTAGAAGGGGAACTGATCAACAAGCTCCATGAGGTTGGATTTAGTTATGACGGTATCATTTTAAATGCGGGAGCTTATACGCACACGTCCGTTGCCTTGCACGATGCGATCGCTGCCATCAAAACACCGGTGGTGGAAGTGCATATTTCAAATGTGTATGCGCGCGAAGAATTCCGGCACAAAAGTTTGATCACGTCAAAATGTGTGGGGCTGATCACTGGTTTTGGAATGGAAGGATATGCGATGGGGGTTCGATATGTTCAGGAATTAAGAATCAAGATGTGAGAAGTTAGAAGTCAGAAGTCAGAATCAAGAATCCAAAATCCAAAATCAGAAATCCAGAAATCCAGAATAAACTCTTAATGACATCCTTCTACCCCGGCCCATCGCGCATACATGATGAAGTGGTTGCATATATAAAAGATGCACACCAGGAAGGAATCTTGAGCATGAACCACCGCAGTGAGGAGTTTATGTCGCTGTGCGAAAAAACCGTTGCGTTGCTGAAAGAAAAACTTAACATACCAACGAGCCACACCGTTCTCTTTACTTCTTCGGCCACGGAATGTTGGGAAACATTGGCCCAGTCACTTGTACAAAAGCAAAGCGTTCATATTTTTAACGGAGCCTTTGGAGAAAAATGGTTTGATTGCACAAAGCGATTGAAGCCCGGTGCCAAAGCCGTGCGCTTCGACAAGGAGAAAGAAATCAATCTGAAAGCAATCAAATTTTCTAAAGCCGAGCTCATTTGCATCACACAAAACGAAACCAGCAACGGCACACAAGTAAGCAATGAAATAATTGCTTCTATCCAGAAACAAAATCCAAAAGCATTGATAGCTGTTGATGCTACTTCATCCATGGCAGGCATCCAACTTGACTTTGAAAAGGCTGACATCTGGTTTGCTTCTGTTCAGAAATGTTTTGGCCTTCCTGCTGGTTTGGCGCTAATGACTTGCTCACCAAAAGCAATAGCCAAAATAAAATCGCTCAACGAAAAGAAACATTACAACAGTCTTTTGTTCATGATGGAAATGATGGACAAATGGCAAACACCTTACACGCCCAATGTGTTGGGAATTTATTTGCTGATGCGCGTGTTGAAAAAATCCAAGGGGATAGAGGCTGTGCATAAAAAGACCGAAGCCAGGGCTATAGCATGGCAGGATTTTTTTGATGATGAAAAAAACCTGAGACTATATATCCAAAACCCTGCAGTGCGCTCCCTCACCGTGTTGACAATAACCGGAATGCCCGACCTTCTTACCACCATAAAAAGAAAGGCAAAGAAAAAGGGTTTTCTGTTGGGCGAAGGTTATGGCACTTTAAGAAACGAAACTTTCCGCATAGCCAATTTTCCTGCCATCAAATCATCGGAGATCAAGCGGTTGATGAAATTTTTGAAAAGGTTTTTGTAGGAGGAAGAAGAAGTCAGGAGTTAGAAGTCAGGAGTTAGAAGTCAGAAGTCAGAAGTCAGAAGTCAGAAGTCAGAATTTAGAATTTGGAACAATGAGAATATTTTATAAATTACAATCAGTAATAAACCATAACATTGAAAATGATGAATGTACCCATGAAACAACTCGCAAGTGTTTTTGTATTGAGCCTTGCGGTAACAGCTGCGTCTCACGGTCAGGTAGGTGTTGGCACAAAAGCACCCAAAGGAGCCGAAGTAGTATTTGATGGCAGCCGTAAAATGCTCGATGCAAAGTGGACCTACTGGAACGGCCCGCGGTTGAAAGCTGCATTGCCCATAAAATGGGAGATTGTAAAAGATCCGGTGAACAACGGTTCGGCCATGAATTCGAATGATCCCTCTGCCGCTGGTGGACTTTATGGCGCAGCCGATATCGTTACCAAAAAAGAGTTTCGCGATTTTCGGGCGCACGTGGAATTTTTTATTTCCAAACCGGGTGGAAACAGTGGCGTGTATTTACAGAACCGATATGAAATTCAGGTGCTGGATGGAGATTCAACTTCGCATGGGTTGGGCGCGGTGATCAACGAAAGCAAGTCGCCCTACTTCGCTTATAACGGATTGGGAAAATGGAATTCGTATGATATTGTTTTCAGGGCAGCCCGCTTTAAAGATGGTAAGCTCATAGAGAAACCGATGGTGACGGTTTACTTCAATGGAAAGAAAGCACACACCAATCAAGTGATCAGTCAGGTGTGGGGCGGCCCCAACTCAGGCCAGGATGGTGGCAATGATGGTGGCAAAGGAATCACCGATCGGCCGGGTGGGTTGAAGTTGCAAGCCGAAGGACATGATGTGCTCTATCGCAATATCTGGATCAAAGAATTGGATTTGAAAGAAGCCACCACCGATTTTTAATTCATCTTCAAATGAAACCCGATGAAAGAAAATTGAAACCCAGTGAAGATCAAGACGGTAAACCGGTTTTGATAGTGCTTGTTCCTGGAGCCTTGCTGGTGTGTGTTAGCATCTACATACCCATACACTATTTTTACAAACAATTTGCATGGACCAAAACAGAAGCGCGGCAATTGGAAAGCGAGTTAAATTATGAAGGTGCCGAAGCGACTGCATATAACGTCATGGAGTTTACCGATGCCAATGGAAACGTTCAACGGATAAAAGAGGATGACGAAAACGACCGTGTTGAAGGCAGCAATGATCAGCATTTTGTTCTCTACTACAATCCAAAAAAACCAGATGAGTTTGTGATGATGAACCCTGGCCGATACCTGATAGCTATTTTTCTTCCCTTCGGCTTGCTCTGTTGCTATTTGGGTTGGCCACATAAACCAAAAGTGGTTAAATGAAATAGTCAGCCTTGCCAATCATTGGCTGATAATACCATTGGTAAAAAGGTTGAATCGAAGTATTCATTTTTAAACAAAAAATACTACTTTAAACTCCATTTCTAACCAAGCTCAACAAACCCTATTCTTATGAACATAAAAATAAAAGTCAACGGAGTGGAACACAGCCACGATGTTGAACCCCGCTTGCTCTTGTCGCATTACCTGCGCGACACACTGCGCCTTACGGGCACGCACATAGGATGCGACACCAGTGGTTGCGGTGCCTGTACCATTCATGTGGACGGCAAAGCAGTAAAAAGTTGTACCATGCTGGCGGTTCAGGCAAGCGGTTGTGATATCGTCACCATCGAAGGACTTTCTTCCAACGGCACACTCCATCCACTTCAGGAGGGCTTCAATCAGGAGCATGGACTTCAATGCGGCTTCTGCACACCGGGCATGATCATGACGGCTGCCGATCTGTTGAAAAACAATCCAACACCAAGCGAAGACGAAATACGTCATGCCCTCGAAGGGAATATCTGCCGGTGCACCGGCTATCACAACATTGTTAAGTCCATTCAATACGCAGCAGCTAAAATGTAAACCCAACGACTATGAGCGCAACATCTTATATAGGAAAATCAGTAAAGCGCGTAGAAGACAAGCGCTTCACCACAGGAAAAGGAAAATACACAGACGATATTATTTTGCCCGGCATGGTGCATGGCGCGTTTGTTCGCAGCCCTTACGCCAATTCAAAAATCAAAAAAATAGACATCTCGAAAGCGAAAGCTATGCCGGGTGTGGTCGCCATTTTTACGGGTGCCGATGTGACTCCCCTAAACGGTGTGCCTTGCGGCTGGCAAGTAAACTTTAAAAATGGCACCACCATGAAAGAACCCAAGCATCCGTTGCTTGTGGCCGACAGAACAAAACACGTGGGCGACCCCGTTGCATTTATTATTGCCAACACACGCGAGCAAGCCAAAGATGCCATTGAAGCGGTGGTTGTTGAATATGAAAAATTGAAATGTGTCACCAATCCCGCGGAAGCGGTAAAACCGGGTGCACCTTTAGTGCATGACGATGTGCCCAACAATATTTGTTTTGATTGGGAACTTGGCAATCCAAAATCAGAAGTGGATGAGGCAATGTCCAAAGCGGCCCATGTTACCACGCTGGATTTTGTAAACCAACGGTTGGTGCCCAATGCGATGGAACCACGCAGCTACATAGGTTCGTATGATGAGACGAGCGATAAATATACTTTATATACAAGCACACAAAACCCACACTTGATCCGATTGCTGATGTGCGCATTTGTTTTGGGAATACCTGAACACAAAGTGCGGGTGGTAGGCCCTGACGTGGGCGGTGGTTTTGGAAGCAAGATTTTTCATTACACAGAAGAAGCATTGGTAACGTGGTGCTCAAAGCAAATTGGAAAACCAATCAAATGGACTTCCGAGCGTGCCGAAAGTTTTTTGCTCGATGCGCATGGCCGCGACCACGTGACCAAAGCAGAAATGGGTTTTGATAAGGATGGAAAAATCCTGGCGCTGCGCGTGAAAACATTTGCCAACCTGGGCGCTTATCTGTCAACATTCTCCACGTGTGTGCCTACTTATCTTCACGGCACATTGATGCAGGGACTTTATACCACACCTAAAATAAATGTGGATGTTACCGGAGTGTTCACGCACACCAACGTAGTGGATGCCTACCGGGGCGCAGGCAGGCCGGAGGCGACTTATTTATTGGAGCGCTTGCTCGACTTAGGTGCTTTGGAAATGGGCGTTGACCCTGCCGATCTGCGCTTCAAAAATTTTATTCCTCCCTTCGATGGCGTGAAGCAGCCCGGCTATCAAACACAAGTGGCGCTGCAATATGATAGCGGCAATTATGAAGGCATTTTGAAAAAGGGGTTGGAAATGGTTGGGTACAAAGATTTCCGCAAGCAACAAAAAGAGGCAGCCAGTAATGGAAAATTATTGGGCATTGGTTTCTCCACATACATCGAAGCGTGTGGCATCGCACCTTCGGCAGTGGTAGGATCATTGGGCGCACGGGCGGGCTTGTATGAAGTAGGTCAGGTGCGTGTGCAGCCAACCGGAAAAGTGAGTGTGTTCACAGGCTCACATTCGCATGGCCAAGGGCACGAAACAACCTTTGCACAAGTGGTGGCCGATAAGCTGGGCATACCAATGGAAGATGTGGACATCATCCATGGCGACAGCGACACCGTTGCGTTTGGAATGGGCACGTACGGCTCACGTAGTTTGGCAGTGGGCGGTTCGGCCATTATGAAAAGCATTGATAAGATTGTGGCGAAAGGAAAATTGATAGCCGCACATAAATTGGAAGTAAGCGGTGAGGACATTGAGTTTGTGGATGGCAAATTCACGGTGAAAGGCACCAGCAAGTCATTGACGTTTGGAGAAATTGCGCTGACCGCGTATGTACCGCACGTTTATCCTGCCGACCTCGAACCCGGTCTTGACTTCAGCAGTTTCTACGATCCTAAAAATTTTACGTATCCGTTCGGTTGTCACATTGCCATAGTAGAGATTGATAAAGAAACAGGCAAAGTAAGTTTGAAACGTTTTGTTGCCGTTGATGACGTGGGCACCGTGATCAACCCGATGATTGTAGAAGGACAAATACATGGTGGGGTAGCGCAAGGTGTGGGGCAGGCATTGCACGAAGGTGTTGAGTACGATGAAGAAGGTCAGATTTCGAATGGCTCTTACATGGACTATTGCATGCCACGTGCCGATGACTTCCCCATGTTTGAAACCGGAAGCCAGGTTACGCCTTGCCCACATAATCCACTTGGCGTGAAAGGTGCTGGCGAAGCCGGATGTATTGGCTCTACTCCTGCCGTTGTCAACGCGGTGGTTGATGCACTTTGGAGCATGGGCAAAAAAGTGAAAGATGTTCGCATGCCAATGACACCGGAAAGAGTATGGAACGCCATGAATTGAATTCAAACTCAAACTCAATGCTGGAGTTCAGATAATAAATTCAAGTTAATCTAAATCACAAATCACAAATCACAAATCTTAAATCTAAAATCACAAATCTTAAATCTTAAATCTTAAATCCCATGATCCCTTCATCCTTCACATACCAAAAAGCAAATTCTGTAGAAGAGGCAATCAAGGCTTTGTCTTCTGACGCAAAAATATTGGCCGGTGGGCATAGCCTAATACCCACCATGAAGTTGCGACTCAATTCACCCAGTAAACTAATAGATATTGGATCCATCGCTTCCTTGCGGGGAATAAAAGAATCGGGCACCGAAATAATTATTGGTGCCGGCACCACGCATCAGGAAATTGCCACCAACAAAACCATTCAAGGTAAGTTGCCGATGTTTGCACAGGGTGCTGCCTCGATTGGCGATGTGCAGGTGCGCAACAAAGGCACCATTGGAGGTAGCTTAGCGCATGCCGATCCCGCAGCCGATTGGGCTGCGGTTGTTCTCGCTGCCGATGCAACCCTTGCCGTGCAGGGCAGTAAAGGTTTAAGAAAAATAAAAGCAACAGAATTTTTCAAAGGCATGTTCAGCACATCGCTCAACGAAGATGAGGTCATCACCGCCATTCACGTGCCCATAGCAGCAGGGAGCAAAGGCGCGTATGTAAAATTTCCTCAACCTGCCTCTCGCTTTGCCATTGTTGGTTGTGCTGTTTTGAAAACTGCCGATGGAAAAGTGAACGTTGCCTACACAGGCGTTTCTAATTGCGCTTTCCGCGATGCGGGAGCAGAGAAAGCATTGACCGGAAAAAAATTGGATGCCGCTTCCATAGAGGCTGCATCAAAAGCCGCAGCCGAAGGAACCAATATTTTAAGCGACCACTATGCCTCAGAAAAATACAGAAAGCATTTAGCAAAAGTTTATTTGAAGCGGGCCCTGTTGGCGATTGCTTAAAGAGAGAAATATTTATTTCTGCCCACTTACTGTTTCGAAATATTTGCTCTGCCTCCGCGCAAAGCATATTTCTGGATTTTGCCGGTAGCGGTCTTGGGAAGTTCTTTTACAAACGAAATCCAATGAGGGATTTTGAACGAGGCCAAATGCTCTCGAACAAATTTTTTCAATTCTTCTTCTTTAGCATTCATCCCGGTACGTAAGATCACAAATGCATGGGGCGACTCGCCCCATTTTTCGTGGGGCATGCCCACCACGGCCACCTCTTGCACAGACGGATGGCGCAACATCACACTTTCTATTTCCACCGAAGAAATGTTTTCGCCACCACTGATGATCACATCTTTTATCCGATCGCGTATTTCAATATAGCCATCAGGATGGACTACGGCCAAATCGCCCGAATGAAACCATCCCTTGCGAATGGCTTGAGCAGTGGCTTCGGGATCGTTGTAATATCCTTTCATTACCACATTTCCGCGCACCACAATTTCACCAAGGGTATGGCCATCCCAAGGCACTTCCATGTCATCTTGCGTCACCACCCTCACTTCACCTGTCGGTATCAACTCCACTCCCTGTCGCGCTTTGATCACGGCATGATCTTTTAATGTTAGCGATGTGTGCTCAGGCCGCTCTTCGCATATGGTAATGAATGGCGATGTTTCAGTAAGGCCATAGAGTTGTGTCAGGTTCCAACCAAATTCATTCTCTATCCGCTCGATGGTTGTTGCTGCCGGTGGTGCGCCAGCCGTTAACAACCGGATACCTTTTCTTACCCCACGCCTCAATTCTTCCGGTGCATAGGCCAGGCCAATCAATATGGTTGGTGCCGCACAAAGAAGGCTTACATTCTCTTGTTCTATCAATTTGAAAACTAATGCGGGGTCAACCTTTCGAAGGCAAACATGCTTGCCACCACAAGCAGTGACGGTCCAAGTAAACGTCCAGCCATTGGCATGAAACATCGGGAGTGTCCACAAATAACTTTCATCCACTGATAAATGGATATGAGCCAGCGTGGCCATGATGTTTGCATGAGCATTGCGGTGTGTTATCATCACACCTTTTGGTCTGCCCGTGGTGCCACTGGTGTAGTTAATGGTGAGCAAATCTCTTTCATCCATTTCAGGCTTTGTGAAATTGCCTTTTGATGCGGTAAGCTCGGTTTCGTAATCAATCCATCCATCCTTTTTTCCTTCGAGGGCAACAAATTTTTCTACCTGTTGCAAGCGTGGCCGAATGCTGTCCACCGCATGTAGGTAGTCACTGTGAACACAAAGCACTTTGGCCCCACAGTGGTTGATGATATATTCAAATTCCTCAGCGGCCAACCTGAAGTTTATCGGGACTAGTACAGCGCCAATTTGCGGCACCGCATAAAATGATTCAAGCTGGCTGTGTGTATTGGGTGCAATGTAGGCCACACGGTCACCCTGCTGTATGTTGTACTTCAGTTGCAGGATACTCGACCATGCCGCGCACCGTTTAAAAAATTCGTTGTAGGTAAGCCGAATGTTTTCGTCCACCACGGCAATCCGTGACGGGTACAATTTTGCCGAACGCCTGGCAAACTCCAGCGGGGTTAACGGGATTTCCATGAATTCATGATTTCTTTTATCAATGAAAATACATAATAAAGGCTGACTACTTTTTTATCAAATTAGAGCTTTTTAGTCAGACCCCGGCATTTACAGATACGCATTCTTCGCCTTGATCACTGCTCCAAAAATACTCAATGCAATTTCTTTTGCTCCCTTGGCATTTATGTCCAGCCCGATGGGTGCATCAATGCGGGCAATGTCCTCGGCTGTAAAACCTTTTTCCAAAAGCCGGTTGCTGCGCTTCTCATGGTTTTTCTTGCTGCCCAATGCGCCTATGTAAGCGACTTTTTTCCTCAACAAAATCTGTAGCGCATCGTCATCAATTTTCGGATCGTGCGAAAGGATCACCGCGTAGGTATTCGCATCCAATTCAAAATCATTTAATACTTCCGAAGGGTATTTTTCAAAAATCTGATCGGGCTTTATCACGAAGGTTGTGTTTTTGGCAAACGTACCTCGTGGGTCTATCACGATGGTTTCAAAATCAAATTGATGCGCCAGCTGAACCAGGTCGGCAGTGATGTGTGCAGCACCAATGATGATAAGCTGGCTCCTGCGCGAAAACACATGGATAAAATAGTGAGCCTCTCCCACGGTGATGGTTTCGTGAGCGCGTTTTGTAAATCCATCCAATGATTTTAGTAAAACCTCATTGGGAAGTTCATCGCCAAACTTATTTCCATCCGGTGTAATCAATGTGTTTTTATTTTCATGATCAGAAAGTACGGTTACCAAAACGCAGCTTTTATTTTCAGCTAACAGTTGCACTAGTTTTGTAAATACATTCCCTTGCGGGGATTGGGAAGAAGAACCCCACGGCTGCAGATAGACTTGAATTTTTCCGCCACAGCTAAGGCCCACAGCCCAGGCATCGTCATCAGTAACGCCATAGGAAAGCCGCTTTCCTTGAGAGCTTCCAAAAATTGATCTTGACTCTTTCAGCACCGCGCCTTCCACACAGCCGCCACTTACCGAGCCTGCCATTTCCATATCAGCCGTGATAAGCATGGACGAACCTACTGGCCGGGGAGACGATCCCCACGTTTGGATAACGCGGGCAAGTGCCATCTGTTTTTTTTGTGCCGTCCAGGTATTGATTTGATTGAGTAGTTCTTTCATCTTGTTTTCCCCTTTTAAAAATTTTACATTTGATTTCTCCAGCCATAAAGTTGGAACAAAACAAATCTTCATGCAAGCGGAAGCAACCCTTTGTAAGTGTCCATCCGAAAGGAAAGAGAAAATAAAAAATTCTTCACTCCCCTTTTTCAGTCTTTTGCTCATTGCCATTTTGCCCAAGTGCCCATTTTGTATGTTAGCATATTCCACGGCTATCACCGTGTGCAGCACCAAGGCAATTGCTCACCCAACAGGATGGGCTTCCTATATTTCCATTTCATTTGCGTTGATTACATTGCTTATTGTGCTTTACAATTTCAAAGGAAAAAGAACACTTACAGCAGCTTCCCTTATTTTGCTTGGAACAATTTTTATTTCATATAGCGAATTGATCACAGGCAATGTGGCCCATTATTATTGGGGCAGTGCAGCCTTGTTGGTTGGCGTGTGGGCCAACGGTAGCTTCCTGTTTTTTGTCAAATTACTTAAATCAAAATTTTTTAAATCGGCATCGAAGGTTTTTGTTTATGGCCAAAATTAAATTCACATCGGCATTAAAGCGGTTTTTCCCTTCGTTGGCCGAAACGGAGATCGAAGGCGTCACCGTAAAAGAAGTGCTGCACAATATCGAAGAAATTCACCCCGGCATTTCCAATTATATTGTTGACGAGCATGGCCATCTGCGCAAGCACGTGAACATTTTTGTGCAGGGCGATTTGATCAAAGACCGCGAAGCCCTGAACGACAAAGTAAAAAGCAGTGATGAGGTGTTGGTGTTTCAGGCATTGTCGGGAGGGTAATGAATTAAGATGTTAGATTTGAGATTTGAGATGTTAGATTTAAGACTTGAATCTCATTTCTCAAGTCTCACATCTCATGTCTCATATCTCACATCTTAAATTTTAAATCTCTTCATGCAACTCTTAGCTGCCACTTCCAAAGGGCTGATCATTGTAAAAAACGACTGGAAGATTGCCAATGTACATTTCACCGGCCTGCATGTTTCATTTATTTATATGGACGAACGCACCAACACCTGGTGGGCAGGGATTTCGCACAGGCACTGGGGCGAAAGACTTCATTTCTCCCGCGATGAGGGAAAGACCTGGCACGAAGTGGGCATCCCAAGTTTTAAAGATCACTTCTATCGTCCGGACCGACCCGCTTCATTAAAAAAAAATTGGATACTTCAACATGCGGGAACCGATAAGCCAGGATGCTTGTGGCTTGGCACCGAACCAGGCGGACTTTTTTTTAGCGATGATCATGGTAAATCGTGGCACCTCGATACAAATCTCTGGAACCATCCCAGCCGCCTCGATGACAATCAATGGTTTGGCGCTGGCAAAGATTTTCCTTTCATCCATTCCGTTATTGTTGACCCACGCAACAGCAACCATGTTTCCATTGGCGTGAGTTGTGCCGGAGTATTTAAAACATTGGATGGAGGAAAAAACTGGGAACCAAGAAACGCAGGGCTGGTGGCTGCATATCTTCCCAATCCAAATGCTGAAGTAGGCCACGATCCACACCGAATATTGCAATGCAAATCAAACCCCGATGTGATCTGGCAACAAAACCATTGTGGGATTTTCCGTACAGAAGATGGTGGTGAAAGTTGGAAGGATGTAAGTGGCAAAGATGGATTTCCCAAATATGGTTTTGCCTTGGCTATTGATGATAGAAATCCTGAAACGGCTTGGGTCATTCCAGCTCAAAGTGATGGGATGAGGATTCCCGTTGACTTGAAGCTCACCGTTTGCAAAACAATAGATGGTGGAAAAAATTGGAGTTCGCTAAATGCCGGGCTGCCTCACGAAAATTCATTCGATCTGGTTTTGCGCCATGCTTTTGTCAAAAAGGAAAACGTACTTGCTTTTGGCTCAAACAATGGCAACCTGTTTCTATCTGAGAACAATGGTGAAACCTGGAAAGCGATCGCCCAAAACTTAGCTGCGGTTAATTGCCTAACAATTTTCAACCGCTCATAAAAAATGTTGCCGTTTGCGCATCAATGACTTAAAACCTTTTTACATTAACAGACTAATTATTCACTTTAAATTCTAAACCTATGATTCCTGCACCGTTTGATTATTCTTCACCCGCTACTTTGAGCGAGGCGTTTGCTTTGCTCAAGACGCATGGGGACGAAGCGAAAATCCTGTCGGGCGGGCACAGTCTCATCCCGATGATGAAGCTGCGCCTTGCCTCGCCTGCGCATATTGTTGATATCAACAAGATACCGGGCATGTCACATATTAAAGAGGAAGGCGGCTTCCTGAAAATCGGGGCGCTTGCCCGTGAAGTGGAGATGGAAGAATCGGACATTATTAAAAAGAAGTATCCGATTTTTATTGATGCGGCCAAACTGATTGCCGACCCGCAAGTACGCAATTGGGGAACGATTGGTGGCAACCTCGCGCATGGCGATGCGGCCAACGACCATCCTGCGGTGATGCTCGCGCTCCGTGCCGAAGTTGTTATCACCAACGACAAGGGCTCGCGCACGGTGCCGATTGATGAATTCTTTTTTGGATTTTATACAACTGCCTTGAAGCATGGCGATATTTTGACGGAGATAAAAGTGCCTTCGGTCTCCAAGGGAACGGGCAACGCCTACCACAAAATAGAACGCAAAGTGGGCGACTACGCGACTGCGGGTGTTGCTGTACAAATCACATTGGACGGAAGCGGCACGTGTACACAAATTGGTATCAGCCTCACGAATGTGAACGCCACTCCCCTTCGCGCGAAGCGTTCGGAGGATGCGCTGCGTGGAAAGAAAATCACGGACGAACTGATTGCCGCTGCTGCACTTATGGCTTCGGAAGATTGCAACCCGAGCGATGACCTTCGCGGAAGTGCGGATTTTAAGCGGAGCATTGTGAAAACAATTGTGAAGCGGACTATTGTGAGGGCGATGGGGAGAGCGAAGTAAATTTTAAAAGTAGGCAGTAGGCAGGCGGCAGTATTCAGTCGCTGAAATAAAATAATCTTAACTAAATCAAACCCATGGAAAAAGAAATAACCGTCACCATGAATGGTGAAGCAAAGAAAGCAACGGTGGAGCCTCGGCTTCTGCTCGTTCATTTGATACGTGAAAATTTTAATATGACAGGCACACACATCGGCTGCGACACCTCCAACTGCGGTGCTTGCACGGTGTTGCTCGATGGCAAATCGGTGAAGTCGTGTACGATGCTGGCCGTGCAAGCCGATGGAAAAAAAATCTCTACGGTGGAAGGGCTTCTTCAGGCCGATGGCACGTTGGCCGCCATTCAGGAAGCGTTCAAAGAAAACCACGCCTTGCATTGCGGCTTCTGCACACCGGGCATGATGATGCGCTCGGTAGAGTTGTTATCAAAAAACAACAACCCGACCGAAGATGAAATCCGTTGGGGCATTTCAGGGAACCTTTGCCGATGCACGGGCTACAATAATATTGTGAAGGCCATTCAATATGCGGGGGCGAAGATGCGTGGCGATAAGTTGCCTTCTACGGAGCCTGTGTTTGTTTGATGACGATAGCTACGAGCAACTCGAAACTCAAAGCTTTAAAAAATATTAAACGACCTAACTAAAAAAATCATGATACAAGAATGTAAAACTTCGAAAGCCATCAGCGGGATGGGCCACTCAATGAAGCGCAAGGAAGACGGGCGCTTTGTGCAGGGTAAAGGCAATTACGTGGATGATATTAAATTGGACGGGATGCTGTACATGGACATCCATCGCAGTCCATACGCGTATGCGAAAATCAAGAAAATAAATATTGACAAGGCGATGAAGGTGCCGGGTGTGGTGGCCGTAATCACGGGAAAAGATTTGGAAAAATATAATCTTCATTGGATGCCCACGCTGATGAGCGACACGCAGATGGTGCTGCCGACCGACACGGTGATGTATCAAGCGCAAGAGGTGGCCGCAGTGATTGCCACGAGCCGCTACGCTGCTGCAGATGGTGTGGAAGCGGTGGAAGTGGAATATGAAGTGATGAAGCCGGTGATGGACCCGTACAAAAGCACGATGCCTGGCGCACCGGTTCTTCGCACAGATAAAAAAGGAAAGACCGATAACAAGATTTGGCATTATGAAGTGGGCGACCGCGCCAAAACAGATGCGCTGTTTGCCAAAGCGGAAGTAGTGGTGAAAGAACAAATCTATGTGCCGCGCATTCACGTGGCCTCGATTGAAACGTGCGGATGTGTGGCGGACTATCACAAGGTGAACAATCACTTGACGATGTACATGACTACGCAAGCGCCTCACGCGATACGCACCGTGATTGCGCTTGTTGCGGGCCATGTGGGATTGACGGAAGAAAAAATCCGCGTTATCTCGCCCGATATCGGTGGAGGCTTTGGAGGAAAAGTGCCTGTGTATCCGGGCTATGTGATAGCCATTGCTGTTTCGTTTTTGGTGGGCAAGCCCGTGAAATGGATTGAAGACAGAAGCGAAAATTTGCAAGCCGATTCGTTTGCGCGCGACTATCACATCACGGCTGAGATGGCGGGCACGAAGGCGGGAAAAATTCAAGGCATTCGTTTCAAAGTGTTGGCCGACCACGGCTATACCGATGCGAGCGCTAACCCATCGAAGTTTCCTATCGGGATGTTTTCGATATGCACCGGCTCTTATGATTACGATACTGCTTTTGTTGAGGCCGATGCAGTTTATACCAACAAGCCTCCGGGTGGTGTGGCCTATCGGTGTTCGTTCCGCGTGACGGAAGCGGTGCAAGGCATTGAGCGCATCACGGACAGGTTTGCACAGACCATCGGCATGGACCCAGCGGAGTTCCGTTTCAATAATTTTTTGAAGAAGGAACAGTTCCCGTGGAAGTCGCCAACAGGATGGACGTATGACAGCGGAGATTACGGACCCGCGCTACAAAAAGCAATGGACGTGATTGACTATGCGGGCTTGAGAAAGGAACAAATCGAGAAAAGAAAGAAAGGCGAAATCATGGGCATTGGCATTTGCAGTTTCACCGAAGTGGTGGGCGCGGGGCCATCGAAAGATTTCGACATCCTCGGGATAAAAATGTTTGACAGTGCAGAGATTCGCGTGCACCCAACGGGCAAAGCGATTGCACGTTTTGGTACGAAGAGCCAAGGGCAAGGGCATGAAACCACGTACGCACAAATCATTGCCGAAGAGTTGGGTATCCCTGCGGAAAACATTCAAGTGGAAGAAGGTGATACGGACACCGCACCTTATGGACTTGGCACGTATGCGAGTAGAAGCACACCAACGGCAGGAGCTGCAGCAGCAGTGGCCGCACGCAAACTCCGCGACAAAGCGAAAAAGATTGCCGCGTATCTGTTGGAAGTGAGCGAGCAAGATTTGGAGTGGGAGCCTGGAGTGTTCTTCGTGAAGGGCGCACCCGAGAAAAAGAAAACCATTCAGGAACTTGTGTTCGCGGCCTACACCAATCACCCACCGGGGATGGAAGCGGGCTTTGAAGCCACACACTATTATGACCCCCCAAATCTCACGTTCCCATTCGGCAGCTACATCTGCGTGGTGGACATAGACAAAGAGACGTGCGAAATAAAAGTGAGGCGCTTCGTGGCCATTGACGATTGCGGCAATATTATCAACCCGATGATTGTGCAAGGCCAGGTGCATGGCGGATTAACTCAAGGCATAGCGCCCGCGATGTATGAAGAATTGATTTATGATGACGATGGAAATATCTTGAACGGCACGTTCATGGACTACCTCGTGCCGACAGCGGTGGAGTCGCCAAGTTGGGAAACGGGCCACACGATTACGCCATCGCCCCATCATCCCATCGGTGCGAAGGGAGTTGGTGAGTCGCCCACAGTTGGGGCACCCCCTGCAATTGCGAATGCGATATGCGATGCGCTGTTGCCTTACGGCATTACAAACATTGATATTCCGATTACGCCATTTAAAGTTTGGAAGGCATTGAGGGAGAAGGGGGTGATTTGACCTCACCCTAATCCCTCTCCAAAGGAGAGGGACTTGTGGAAACTCTTCAGGGGTTTGGAACCCTTGAAGAGTTTTAAGTTGGGGAAGAGTTTGATTTTAAAATAAGGTGGATGATTTGGTCACCTTATTTGTATTATTGTTGAAAAGGATATGAGTTATGTTAAAGAGAAAAATATTGGCGGCCTGCGCGAGGCGCGCACCAGGCTATCCGCTACAAGTCCGTCACACGCAAAGCCAACGCACTTCGGGCTTTCCGCTACTATCCTTGGCCGAAGCACCAACTAACCAAAACCTGTCAATTATGAAGCTCCTTGACAAAAAGAATTTAAAAGAACTAATCCAACGCGAACTCGACTTGTGCAGGCAAGCGTTTGCGAAAAATGAATATGACTTAGTTTTTAGTCATTTGGAAAGGGTACATATTATTTCGCAACCGTTCCCGATAGAACATACTGTTATCCATTTTAGAATGTTGACTTTCGCCATCAAAACCCTCAGGCCATTGGAAATCCTTGTTCAATTTTTTTACACGCTTTTTAGTGGCAAATTTTCGATGCTGAATATTTTTCCGCCAGGCAATACAGGAGGGGCAAGCGCACTAACAAAAGGAAGAATGGCCATTCCGAAAGACATAGAAAATGAAATGAGGAAGGCGGGTTTATTGTAGAGAAGAAAAATGTTTGATGACTCTACTGCCATGTTTGAGACCCTTGAAGCGTTTTATTAGAAAATGAAAAAAGCCGCGCCATTGATGGCGCGGCTTTTCTTAAATATTGTGATGAGGAATTGGTAGGTCGAAATTCTGTTGGGATATTTTTTAAAGGTTGCGAATTCGATGGGATTGAAATTGAGTTGATTGAAGTTTTTTAATTCGGTCGAATTCGAGCTAATTAAAAATTCAGGGAAAGATTTTAAACCTCTCGAATTCGAGGGGTTTAGAAACGGAGTTAATCAAACTTTTAATTCTCCCGAATTCAGGGGAATTAAAATGGATGTCAGACTTGTAAAAATTTAACGTATGGCAAAGCAAATAATAATCGTAAAGGGAACTGAGATTACAGTTATCAAACAGAACAAACTTGACTACATCTCCTTAACCGATATGCTCAAGGCCAAAGACGGTGATTTTTTTATCTCGGACTGGCTTAGAAACAGAAATACAGTTGAATTTTTAG
>JAYVAI010000510.1:0-2664 GCA_043751075.1 Cyclobacteriaceae bacterium
TCTTCATATTTCTTTCCAAGCTCCATCTCACCATTTTCGTAGAGCGTGCGTTGCAATGAATTTAAGATAAATGCATTCCTCCTCAGTTCGGTAGTCATGCCATAACCTTGTTCAATCAAGTAGGCAGCCATTTCATCGGCCCGGTCGGCACTGAGTTTGGCAATCTCAATGGCTTTTTCTTTTTGGCCTGTTTGAAACAATAAGTCAACCAACGTGGGCGCGGTAATATCGTAGGGGATAACGCGATCGGGCATTTTGGCAAGGGAGAATTCCAACACCTGGTTTGCTTTTTCCAGTTGGCTCTCGTCAATCAGTGCCTGGGCCAGGTCGTTCAGTGAACTTCTGTGGTTCAATACAAAGCCACGATAGTCCTCATTGAAATAAAGTTTCTCATTATCTAAACCCGAATATTTGAATTTGTTGATCATGTTGTCGAATGCTTTTTCGGTGTTCACTAATCGGTCGCGATTTCTGCGCGGATTGCGGATGGGCAATATGCGATAGGCGTTTCCTTCCTGTATGGCGTATGGGCTCAAGTCTATATTTATTTGGGATAGCGAAGTGTTGTTCAAATAAATTGGGCGTTCCCAATTGTTGGTGACCAGAAAATCCAGCATGGCAAGGTCTTTTTTCTCGAGCGATCCGCGCAGGAGTTTGATCTCCATCTGATCAACTATAAGACTGTCGAATTGTTTTGGTATGATCCCTCTGGCCCGTAGGTCGTCTTTGTTGATGGCCAATGTGAATATTTTGCTGGGCACAATGTTGCGGTCTCCATCGCGCAATTGTGCATAGTCTTTGCTCAGCAGGTCAATGAATTGTTTAGCATCCAGGGTTTTTATTTTCAAATCGGCAAAGGGCAGATAGTCGTTGAGGCCACCTTGTTTATATTGTTTTGCCGTGAGCGTGTATGGTATTGGCTCCGACTCATAAGCCTTGCGCATGGTTTGCTCTATGTACCAATCGGTGTTGTAATAGCTGAGCACTACTGCGCGCATGTCGGTTCGAATACCTTCCACTTCCTGCGCATACCAGAGAGGGAATGTATCGTTATCGCCCCCGGTATAGATCACCGCATTGGGTTCGCAGGAGTTTAAATAGTTGGCCGCTGAGTCAACCGAGAAGAAACGGTTGGAGCGGTTGTGGTCGTCCCATCCTTCGGCAGCCATGATGGCCGGTGCGCTCAAGCCAATAAGTGTTGCGGCCATGGCGGATGCCTTTCCTTGTTTTAAAAATCTTTTGAAAAATTCTGCCATGCCTATCACGGCCAGGCCGATCCAAAAGGCAAACGCATAATACGATCCGGCATAAATATAATCGCGCTCGCGTGGTTCGGTGGGCGGAGAATTTAAATAAAACACAATGGCCACGCCCAACATCACGAAGAGGAGGGCAATCACTGAAAAGTTTTTTGTGTCTTTGATAAACTGATAAAACATGCCGATGAGCCCCAGCGCAAAAGGGATCATGAAAAAATTGTTCCTTCCTTTATTGTTGGCAATGGCACCCGGCACTTTTTCAAAAGCACCAACAGGGCTAAGCCAGTCGGCACCCTGTTCATCGCTTTCCCTGCCGGCAAAATTCCACATGAAGTAGCGCATGTACATAGTGCCTATCTGATGCTGGAACATGAAATAAAGATTTTGGGCAAACGTAGGCTTCTCTCCTTCCTGAAGGCCCAATATGTTCATGTATGTTTCCTTGTGGTCGGGGTTCCACACGCGTGGCAAAATGGTTTCCTGGTCGGGCTCATACAGGTAAGTAAACTTGCGCGATGCTATTTCATACTTGTCTTTTCCTTTGGTGTATTCGGCAGCGCCATATTTCACATCTATGGGGCGGGCGGTGAAGTATGCGCCATGCAACAAAGGCCGGCTTCCATATTGCTCGCGCTTTAAATAGCGTATGAAGCTCATCACATCTTTGGGTGCGTTTTCGTTGATGGGCGTATCATAGTTTGAACGGATGATGACCAATGTGTAAGAGGCATATCCGATCAAAATAAATGTGGTGGCGAGGATGAATGTATTTAAGACTGGCTTGTTGTTCTTTTGGGTGAAGTGGATGCCATACACGAGTGCGGCAATCAGCATAAGGAAAAAAATCAGCGCGCCCGACCCAAAGAAAAACCCAAGTGTATTGACAAAGAACACTTCGAAATAGCCGGCTATGGTGGGCAGGCCGGGAACGATAAAGTCGTTGATGAACAACACCAGGCCACTGCTCAGTGCCAGCGTGGCCACCACGCCCCAGGTGGTAGGTTTGAATTTTTTAAAATAGTAGATCAATCCCAATGCCGGCAGGGTGACAAGGTTGAGCAAGTGCACGCCAATGGAGAGGCCCATCATATAGAACATCAATAAGATCCATCGGTTGGCTTTGCTTTCGTCTTCGATCACATCCCACTTTAAAATGCCCCACACTACAAAGGCAGTGAAGAAAGAAGACATGGCATATACTTCTGCTTCCACAGCCGAAAACCAAAACGAATCGGAAAAGGTATAGCTCAACGCGCCCACCAATCCGGCACCCATCAGCAGCCAGGTTTGATAGGAAGTTATTTCTGAATCTTTGACAACGCCCATTATTTTGCGGCCAAACAATGTGATGGACCAGAAAAGGAAGAGGATGGTGAAGGCACTGGCCAACACACTCATGAAGTTG
>JAYVAI010000511.1:0-6912 GCA_043751075.1 Cyclobacteriaceae bacterium
CAATGTTTTCAATTTCTGTTTTTGTTCCCGGCAAGGCCGCCACGGCATCGCCACCATAATCGGGGAAGCCCAATAAGAAAGCATTCTTTTTTGCGGCCACAGGCTTTTGGTTTTTTAGCGCGATCACATCTTTGGAGTTGCCCACCAACACGATGTCGTAGCGGGTGAGCAAATAATCCCCGCCTGTTTTCTTCAGCGTGTTTAAACTGATCTGGTTATACACACCATCGGCAGAAATATAAAGCGTTTTCCTTCCCGCCAGGGCAGGCTCGATGCGCGCCCAAAACTGATCGTAAGAATGTGGGTCGGCCGATTTTTGCTGAATGGAGTTTCTGAAAAACTTGGCATAGCGCGTTTCCAATTGATTGCCATTGTCGAGCACCACCAACGCAGGCGAGGTGGCTCCTTTGGTGAGGATCAAGGCTGCATATTTTGAATCGGCAGTAAAATCTTTGTCGAACCCGCGTATGCGAATAAATTCTATCGCAGCCTCCTGATCGCCCAGCACAGCAGCCACCTGGCCAAACGTTTGCAGCCCGGCCGAGTAGCCTTGAGAAAAATCGGACGACCGTTGTGAAAGGGAACGCTCCATATCGTTGGCCTCTTTCTCCAACCCGGCCAAATCAATTTTCTGTTCCGTAAGGTCTTCTTTGGAAAGGGAATAGTAGCGGGCCAATGTTTCTTTCTTGTCGAGCCAGGCCACGTAGTCTTTTATCAACTCATTGTTGCCACTGGCAAAAATTGCCTTCTTGATTTTATTGGTGGAGTTGAGAAGCAGTCCTTTGGTGGCCATCTGATAGTTGTACAGGGTTTGCACTATGGCAGGATTGGTTGTGCTTGCCTCCAAACAATAATTGTAGAACCGTTGAAAGCGCGGGTGCAGAATGTCCCAATACTTCGTCTTCTCCGCTTCGCTCATGGGCGGAAAATAGCGGGCAATAAAGTCCAGCGATTTGTCCATCGCAATCTTATAGCCTTCATCTGCCTTTGTCAAATCCCCTTTCTTCCAATATAAAATGGCCAGGTCTTCTTGCGACTTCACATAGTCGGGATGGTTGGTATCGAGCGCGGAGCTGCGTATGTTCAGTGATTGTGCCAGGTTTTGCTCGGCTTCTGCAAAGCGGCCTTGTATGCGATAAAAGTTTCCCAGGTCGTTGAGCACTTTGGCATAGTTGGGATTTTCTTTTCCAAAGCGATCGGAATAAATCTGTGCCGATTGTTTGAAGTAGGCTTCCACCTTATCGGGCTTGTTCATTTGCATGTACAACAAGCCGAGGTTGTTGAGTATGCCGGCATAAAACGGACTCTTGCTTCCCAACAGCTTCTGCGATTTTTCCAATTTCAAATATTCGGCCTCTGCTTCACTGAACTTACCTTCGCGTTGATAGAGCAAGGCGAGGTTGGATTGAAAGGCTACCTTGTTGCGTACATTTTTTGTATTGAGTTTTTCTAAAATCGCAATGGCAGCGTTTAGTTTTGTTGTGGCTTGCTCGGTGCGGCCAATTTCGGCAAACAAAATTGCGTGGTTGTTGAGCACGATGGCATACTCCTGGCTCTCGTTGCCAAGTTGGTCTTGCACTACTTGCAAGGCTTCCTCAAAATATTTTTCCGATTCGTTGAACCGTGCCGTTTCCTGATAGAGCACGGCTATATTGTTCAACGAAGACGCATACGCTTTGCTTTTTTTTCCAAGCGATTGCTCGCGGATAGAGAGAGCCTCTGAAGTAAAAAATTCTGCGGAGTTGTAGCGGCCCATGGTGGCATAAAGCAGGCCGAGGTCGGCATGCACTTTACTGTAATTGATATGGTCGGTAATATTTTCCGCTTCATACGAAAGTTTTGCATCTAAAAAAGAAACCTCGGCAAGCCGGAATTTTCTCTCTTCATAAAATTTTTCTGCGAAGTCCAATTTATCACGGCTTCGCTGGGCGGGTGTTTTCTTGGATTCGTCCATGAGAAAACTGCTTCCCGCAGAAACAGTTTTTACTGCCCGCTCAGTAAGATCCTTAATGTTCATCATGCCCGAGTTGTCAATCACGGTGATGGCATAATTAAAATCCACCGAATCAAGTTTGTCGCGCTCGGTATCCACGGCTGCATTGCCCCTGTCTTTGGCTGCCTGTTTGGTCTTTTGCACAAGCCGGTCCTTTAACCCGCCCAACTGTGCATGGCTTGCCACCGGAAGAATTGCCAACAGCACGCCAACAAAAATTATTTTTTTCATACAAATAGAATTTATCAAGATCAATCTCCAATGCCGAATGCCCTAATTCAAAATCAAACCCAAAATCAAAATTCATCAATCCAAAATCAAAAATTCTAATTTGAACATCGAATGATGATCAACGAAGCCCGAATGATGAAGTGGAAAACATCTAAGATTCGAATTTAACCAAATGCCTAATACCCCAACACCTAATGTCCAATGCCTAACACTGACTCTACTTCAAAAATCAACATTCAACATTCATCATTCTAAATTCAAATTTGAATATCGAATGATGATCAACGAAGTCTGAATGATGAACCTTATGCCCAATACCTTATGCCTAAGCCCCAATACCCAATACCCAATCCCTAAAACCCATCACTTTCCCTATACGCATTGATCAGTGCCAGTTCTCCTTCTTTTCCTTCCTTCGCGTTTCCGTGTTCCATGCCCATGATGCCACGAAATCCTTTATCGTAAATGTGTTTGAAAATGTTTTTGTAATTCATTTCGCCCGTGGTTGGTTCTTTGCGGCCCGGGTTGTCGCCAATCTGGAAGTAGGCAATTTCATCCCAACAGGAATTTATATTGATGATGATGTTGCCTTCGTTGCGTTGCATGTGGTACATGTCGAAAAGGATTTTGCACGATGGGCTTTTCACGGCTTTGCATATCTCATACGTCTGATCGGAAAAGCGAAGAAAAAGTTCGGGCGTATCGCTCAACGGCTCCAGCACCATGATCAAACCACTGGGCTCTAAAATTTCTGCTCCCCTTCGCAGTGCATCCACAATGTTGGCAGTTTGGATGCCCATCGGCATTTTGCGCTCAAAAAATCCCGGCACCACCGTGGCCCATTTTGCGTTTACGCGCTTGGCTGCCTCCACCGAAGTTTTGCAGGTCTTAATAAAATTGTCTTTGAACTCTTGCTTGCCGGTAGCGAGCGATGTTTTCCAGTTGTCGCCACCATCGATCACAAACACACCCATGGTCATGCCCAATTGCGCAAGGGTTTTGCCAATTCGTTCTTGCTCGGCCACGGACCTTGCCAGCAGGCCGTTGTCTTCAATGCCGCGAAAACCCTGGTCGGCCATGAACTTGATCTGATCTACAAAGTCGGCACCTGCGTGATTTTTAAACATGCCATCGTGTGGGGCATAGTTCAGTTTGAATGGTTTGCCTGGGGCAGCTTTTGCCTGTTGCGACAAAGTGGGGGTGCCCATTGCTGCAGTGGCGATGGCAGTAAGGCCGGCCTGGATAAAGTTTCTTCTCTTCATGGATTAAAAATTAACTTTGTGGATAATATTTATTTACTGATGTTACACACTTCGTGTCTTGGTGACTTTGTGGCTCAATTTTCGTTCACCTCATTTTGCCACTAAGGCACGAAGAATGCTCCGCTTTGCGAGAGCCCTCGTTTCATCGGGGCACGAAGTGAGCAACTCCAGTTTTTAACAAATCTAAATTTCAACAAAAAAAACCAAAGGGTGAAACTATACCGAAACTTATCCGAAGCCGTAATACAAGGCCTTGAATCCATTTTCACTGGAAACAAATATGCCGACAAGGTGATTGAAAAAATCCTGAAGAGCAACCCCAAATGGGGAGCGCGCGACAGACGTTTTATTGCCGAAACGATTTACGACATTGTGCGGTGGCAACGGCTCTTTAAAGAAATATCGCATGCCGGGGAAAACGATTTTTGGAAATTGTTTGGTGTTTGGTGCCTTTGGAACAACGTAACACTTCCTGATTGGGAAGAACTGGATGGGCTGAGCCGCAGTGAGATTGAGGCAAATTATGAATTGGCGAAAAAAGACCGGAAGGTGTGCGAGTCCATACCCGATTGGCTCGATGAACTAGGTGAAAAAGAATTGGGCAAAGAGTGGGGCCACGAACTCACCGCCTTGAATGAAGAAGCAAAAGTGGTATTGCGTGTGAACACACTTAAAATATCCCGTAAGGTGTTGCAATCGCAGTTGGAAGAAATTGAAAATATCCACACGCATTCACCCGATGGATTTGCCGATGCTCTGATTTTGGAAGAGCGCCAAAATATTTTTACCCGGCAACAATTCCGTGACGGACTGTTTGAAGTTCAGGATGCCGGCTCGCAGCTGATAGCCCCCTTTTTAAAAGTAGAACCAGGCATGCGCGTGATCGATGCCTGTGCCGGTGCCGGTGGAAAAACACTGCACTTGGCCGCGCTCATGAACAACAAAGGCCGCATCATTGCGATGGATACCGAAGCCTGGAAACTCGATGAATTGAAAAAACGTGCACGCAGGGCCGGTGTGGCAAATATTGAACCGCGCGTGATAGAATCTTCCAAAACCATCAAGCGGTTGGAGAAATCGGCCGACCGCCTATTGTTGGATGTGCCGTGTTCGGGATTGGGTGTGATAAAGCGCAACCCCGATGCAAAATGGAAATTGACTCCAGAGTTTATTGAGAACGTAAAAGACCTGCAACAGAAAATCCTGATCGACTATAGCATCATGTTGAAGACGGGTGGTTTGATGGTGTATTCCACCTGCAGCATTTTTCCCTCGGAGAATGAAAAGCAAGTGGAGAAATTTTTAGGATCACGAAAAGACGAGTTTGAGTTGCTGGAAGAAAAATGGATAAAGCCATCGGAAGGGTTTGATGGATTTTATCTCGCGCTGATGAAAAGAATCAAGTAGTTTTGAACCCCGGTTAGAAAAAATTGCCCCGACCCTGACTTCCGGAAAGGCAGGATTTATGTGTGGGAACAAATGAAACAAAACTAAAAGGGCTTTAGCCCCAATATAATTTTTGGTTTAACGACCAGCAAGTGTGGGATTGTTTCCGTTGGGGGAATGCTTTGATTGATTGACTAAGGCTGATTTTTTAAAGTCCCCGAAAAGCTTACCTTTGAACGTTTTTGCAATGCCCCAATCCCTGTAACAATTAGCCCCCATGTTATTCGATAGAAAATTTGAGTTGAACGTGCTGATAACACTGGCTGCCATCGACCATGTTGTTGAGGCACGTGAATCACGACTTATCCACCTGATCGGAAAGTCGAACCAGATTAGCCAATCGGAAATTGATGAAATGATCAAAAGGCCTGAAACAATCCAAGGTTTTGGGGTGATGACCGATGACGAAAAATTTGAGCACTTGTGTTATCTGATACGGATGATGAAAGCAGATGGGCATATCATACGCGATGAGATTGATTTTTGCGAAACCATTGCGTCAAGGCTTGGATACAAAAGGGGAGTGGTGCGCGAATTGTCGGCACATATTTATGCCGATATAGCAGTGCCTGCCGACATTGACCTGCTACGCACCAAAGCCGAAAGGTTTATCAAAAACTGAAGTAACCATTTCCATCCCAGTATTGGATCTTCGCTTGCCATAAACCCAATGGATCACAGTTGCATAGAAAAAAAAATCTTAGTTTTGCGCTCCTGCTGAAATACCCTAATAGCAATGGAGGTCTCATAGTTCAACGGATAGAATAGGAGTTTCCTAAACTCTTGATCCCAGTTCGATTCTGGGTGAGACTACCATTGCTAAAATGGGGACTAAACTTTTGATACAGGTTCGGTAAAGAATTTTTTGAAAGAATGTCGGCCTTGCAGCTCAACGCCCGCCCGGCTGACGCCAGTCGGACGGGGATAGAATATCCCGAAAGCTTTCGGGACTAAACTCTTGATCCCAGTTCGATTCTGGGTGAGACTACCATTGCTAAAATGGGGACTAAACTTTTGATACAGGTTCCCTGCCCGACTGCAGTCTTGCAGGCGAGGATTCTGGGTGAAGACTACCAAAACGGACAGATGAGAATTTTTTTCTCTCTGTCCGTTTTCGTTTTGTCTCACCTTCCTGAAAAGGAGTACTTCAAGATATTGAGTACATTTACTCATTCAATTGAGTAAATTGTAAATGATGTTTGAAAGACCTTATATTCAACAACTTACAGAGAGGATGAAGGAGCCCAGAAACTTCATTCAAGTGCTTATTGGGCCCCGCCAAGTAGGTAAAAGTACTCTTGCAGGCCAAGTATTGGCCAAGCTAAATACCCCCCACCTTTTTGTTTCAGCAGATGCCATTGCAAATGTTGGGGAGGTATGGTTGGAGCAGCAGTGGGAAACGGCTCGCTTGCAATGGAAAGTTTCAGGGGCAACAGACTTCATTCTTGCGATTGATGAAATTCAAAAAATCAACAACTGGAGTGAGGTGGTTAAAAAATTGTGGGACGAAGATTCCCGTACCAAACAAAGCATTAAGGTTATCCTACTAGGGTCGTCTCGTTTACTATTGCAACAAGGATTGACTGAGTCGTTGGCCGGACGTTTTGAAACTACTTATCTGGGGCATTGGTCTTTCACTGAAATGGAACAAGCATTTGGAGTGACTGCCGATGAGTATGTTTGGTTTGGGGGCTATCCGGGTGCCGCCAGTTTAATGAGCAATGAAGATCGTTGGAAAAAGTATGTGAACGATGCCTTGATTGAAACAAGTATCTCCAAAGATATTCTCATGCTCACCCGCGTTGACAAGCCGGCCTTGCTGCGAAAATTTTTTGAGTTAGGATGCCTGTATTCAGGACAAATTCTATCCTACACAAAAATAAACATACACTTTTGAAAGCATCGTGTAGAATGGTATTGTTAAGGAGATATTCAGCAAAAAATGTCGTGGCTCCAAAATAAATAAAGTAAATTTGTAAG
>JAYVAI010000512.1:0-2660 GCA_043751075.1 Cyclobacteriaceae bacterium
GGGCGATTTGATCCATCGGCTCAATTCCTTTCTGCCCAATGACATCGTGATCAAAAATATTTTATCGGTGAAGCCGCAGGCCCATGCGCGCTACGATGCGGTAGAGCGTTCGTATCAATACAAAATCACGCGTGTAAAAGACCCTTTGTTGGTGGGCTATGCCTATTATTTTTTTCGCGACCTGGATCTGTTGGCGATGGAACGCGCTTCGACACTTTTGGTGGGCAAGCACGACTTTGAATGTTTCAGCAAAGTAAAAACCGATGTGAACCATTTTATTTGTGATGTGAAGCTGGCCCGTTGGAATCAAAAAGGCGAGCTGTTGGTTTTTACCATCACGGCCAACCGTTTTTTGCGCGGCATGGTGCGGGCCATAGTGGGCACATTGCTGGATGTAGGCACGGGCAAAACATCGGTGAAACAATTTCAGCAAATATTGGTTGACAAAGACAGGAAGAAGGCCGGCATGAATGCACCACCGGAAGGTTTGTATCTGATGCACGTGAAATATTCGAAAGCGATTTTTCTGGAAGGAGATAGGATTTAGGAGATAGTAGTTAGTAGTGGAGTGAAATCATCCGAAAACAAATAGTTAAATAAACTCCTCCCCTCTCCTCTGGAGAGGGGCCGGGGGTGAGGTACATGGAAAAAGAAAAAGTAAAAAGCGGAAACATCATCGACTGGAAGGTGCTGGCGCGCATCATGCAATTTGTAAAACCGTACAAGAGCCGGTTTTATTTAGTGCTTGCGCTCACGGTGCTGCTGGGGTTTCTTACCCCCGTGCGCGCCTGGTTTATTCAATATACGTTGGATAATCACGTAGCCTTTGGCGACTACTGGAGCATGCTGAATGTAATCATCCTGTTGCTGATTATATTGGTTGTGCACTCGTTGGCGCAATATGTCCACACATACATATCGGGTCGCATAGGCCAGTTTGTAATCCGCGATATACGCATAAAATTATATGAGCATATCGTTAACCTTCGCCTGCGTTTTTTTGATAAGACTCCAATTGGCCGATTGGTAACGCGCACCATTTCGGATGTGGAAACTCTGTCGGATGTTTTTACCGAAGGCCTTGCCGCCATGGGTGGCGACTTGCTACAGATTGTTTTCATCCTCGCCTTTATGTTTTATACCGACTGGCGGCTGGCGTTGATTTCCCTTTCCACCATTCCGCTCATGGTGCTGTCCACCTACGTGTTCAAAGAAAAAATAAAAGTCGCCTTCAATGATGTGCGCAATGCCGTGGCCAACCTAAACTCGTTTGTGCAAGAGCACCTTACGGGAATGAACATTGTGCAGATTTTTGGAAGCGAGAAAAAAGAATTTGAAAAATTTGATGAGATCAACAAAGAGCACCGCGATGCAAACCTGCGCTCGGTGTTGTATTACTCTATCTATTATCCCGTAGCCGAAATCATTGCGGCCATGGGCATTGGCCTGTTGGTGTGGTATGGTGCAAAGGGAGTTATCCGTTTTGAGGAAACGGGAATTACGGTGGGCACGCTCACGGCATTCATCATGTACATACAAATGTTCTTCCGCCCCATACGCATGATTGCCGACCGCTACAACACCTTGCAGATGGGCATTGTAAGCTCAGCGCGCATCATCAATTTGCTGGACGACAAGGCGGACATCATGCAAAACGGCACACATAAAACAGACCATGTAAAAGGTGAAGTAACGTTCGACAAAGTTTGGTTTGCCTATAATGATGCTGAGTACGTATTGAAAGATATTAGTTTACAGATCAAGCCGGGCGAAACCATTGCCTTGGTGGGAGCCACCGGTGCTGGCAAGTCGTCCATCATTAATTTACTTAACCGCTTCTATGAAATTAACCGCGGCAGTATAAGCGTGGATGGCGTGGATATTAAAGAATATGACTTGCTCAGCTTGCGCAAAAATATTGGTGTGGTGTTGCAAGACGTTTTTCTTTTTAGCGACACCATACGCAACAACATCACGCTGGGCAATGAAGAAGTAACGGACGAAATGATTTTGCATGCAGCCGACATGGTAGGCGCGCGCAAGTTTATCAACCGCTTGCCGGCCGGGTTGGATTATAATGTGATGGAGCGCGGTGCCACGCTATCCGTAGGGCAGCGACAGTTGTTGTCATTTATCCGGGCAATGGTGTATGACCCCAAAATATTGGTGCTGGACGAAGCCACCTCCTCGGTGGACAGCGAGACGGAAGAAATGATTCAAGATGCCATTGCCAAGATGATGACTAACCGCACCTCCATCGTTATTGCGCACCGGCTGTCCACCATAAAGAAAGCCAATAAAATTATCGTGCTCGATCACGGTGAGATCAAAGAATGGGGCACACACGAAGAGCTGTTGTCAAAAGACGGACTCTACGCGCAACTTCACAAAATGCAATTTAAAGAAGTGGTTGCTCCATAACTCACCACCAAGATGAGCAGGGTGCATTTCAAAAAGACGCGGTCGCGCTTCCAGTTTTTAACCGATATTAAACAATATAGTTTGTGCGTTTACTGCATCTATACTTTGGGCTAAAGCCCACTTCCTGCAGGTTATCAATTACCACGGGCTTAAGCCCGTGGCAATTGACGGCAAAATTTCAAGGGACTTTAGTCCCAAACACAAAACCGCCCGTACACCTAAGAAATTTCTGATGATTG
>JAYVAI010000513.1:0-6892 GCA_043751075.1 Cyclobacteriaceae bacterium
CCCGCCACAGCGGCACAAATGGCCAAATCCATTGAAGGCACCATCTCTCCTAAAATTGACTCTACGCTCGCGCTTACCTTATGGGGTGTAGATTCGCTCGTGGCCGATCCGGTTTCATTAGATGTGGACGATGCAGGTTCCTTATATTACACCCGCACCAACAGGCAGAAAAATTCTGAGTTCGATATCCGCGGCCATCAGGATTGGGAGATAGAATCGATACAATTAAAAACCATTGAAGAGAAGCGCGACTTTCTTCACAAAATATTGTCGCCCGAAAACAGCAAAA
Organism: Cyclobacteriaceae bacterium; assembly: GCA_043751075.1. Lineage (GTDB taxonomy): Bacteria > Bacteroidota > Bacteroidia > Cytophagales > Cyclobacteriaceae > ELB16-189. The sequence continues at coordinate 290 of JAYVAI010000513.1, forward strand.
AAAATACTTGGTTAAAAGATTTGAACGGTGATGGCTCTCACGATTGGAAAGACATGACGGTGGAGAAAGAACATGTCTATCGCTTGGAAGATACTTCGGGTGATGGCATTGCCGATAGGTCGCAATTGATAGTAGAAGATTTTTACGATGAAGTAACCGATGCCATGGGCGGCATCATGAAACACGGCAATGATTTGTTTGTAAACATCGGGCCCGATATGTGGAGATTGAACGATAATAACGGTGACGGATTGATGGATAGTAAAACTTCAATTTCGCATGGCTATGGTGTGCATATTGGCTTTGGTGGTCATGGCATGTCGGGCATTGAAGTGGGGCCCGAAGGAAAAATATATTGGCAGATTGGCGACATTGGTTTTAGCGGCACCGGCCCCGATGGAAAAAAATGGGAACACCCAAACAGCGGTGTTATCGTACGGTCCAATCCCGATGGCAGCGATTTTGAAGTATTTGCTTTTGGAAACCGCAACACACACGAGTTTGTGTTTGACGAATATGGAAACTTGATCAGTGAAGACAACGATGGCGACCATCCGGGCGAAAGCGAGCGGTTGGTTTATATCGTCAATGGCTCCGACACGGGCTGGCGCACCAACTGGCAGTTTGGAAAATACAAAGACCCCGACAACAACACATACAAAGTATGGATGGATGAAAAGATGTACATACCGCGTCACGAAAACCAGGCAGCATATATTATTCCTCCCATTAAAAATTTTGTTAACGGCCCCACGGGCATGCTCTACAATCCGGGCACCGCGTTGAGCCCCGCGTGGAAAAATACTTTTTTTGTTGGCGAGTTTGTGGGCAACCCTTCGCGTTCTGGCATTCATGCTTTTAAATTAAATCCCAAGGGCGCAAGTTTTGAATTGGGTGAACACAAAATGATTCTGGGTGGCGTGCTCGCTACGGGCATCGACTTCGGGCCCGATGGTGCTATGTACCTGGCCGATTGGATTGATGGATGGGACGCAAAAAATTATGGACGCATCTGGAAACTTGATGCAAAGGAACCTGCCAATGAAGAGCGTAAACAAACAAAAATTTTGTTGGGTGAAGATTTTACCAAGCACGATGAAGAAAAATTGGGCGCATTGTTGAAGAACCCCGACATGCGCGTGAGGCAAAAAGCACAATTTGAATTGGCCACGCGTGGTAACGATGGTATTGAAATATTTCAAAAGAGCATTGCACAAACCGAAAACCAATTGGCACGGGTGCATGCCATCTGGGGCATAAGCCAGTTTGCGCGCAAAGAGTTGAAGCATGCGAAGATTTTGGTGCCGTTGTTGAAAGACAGCGATCCTGAAATTCGCGCACAAGCGGCCAAGTGGATTGGCGATGTGAGATATGGTGAAGCAGGAGATGCGTTGATACCGTTGCTTAATGATGATTACAGTCGCGCGCGTTTTTTTGCTGCCGAGGCTTTGGGTAGGATTGCTTACGAACCTGCGATAAACCCCATCATTGAATTGTTAAAAGCAAACAATGAAGAGGATGCTTACATCCGCCATGCCGGTAGTATTGCGCTTGCGCGGATAGGAAAACCAGAACCGGTTGTGGCCTTGTCAAATCATCCTTCGCGCGCGGTGCGCATTGCTGCGGTGGTTGCGCTCAGGCGAATGGCCAATGCAGGCATTGCAAACTTTTTGAACGATGCCGATGAATTTATTGTGACCGAAGCGGCCCGCGCCATCAACGATGATCTTTCCATTGAAGGTGCATTGCCCGCGTTGGGCGATGTGCTTGTTGACTATCGCTTTACCAACGAAGCCTTGATAAGGCGCGCCATCAGTGCCAACTTAAGAACAGGGAGTGAGAAGGGAATGCAAAACCTGATTGATTACGCAAAGCATGAAGGCAGCCCGGTGGCCATGCGTGCCGAGGCGATGGCTGCACTCAGCACGTGGGCAAAGCCTTCGGTGCTGGATCGTGTGGATGGACGCTTTCGCGGAGTGATCACCAGAGATGCAGGTGTTGTAAGAAGCAAAAGTGAAGACGTGCTCATTTCCCTTGCATCGAATAAAGAAATGCAAATCCGGCTTGGCGCGATAAAGGCTATTGGCAAACTTAAAATTGAAAAAGCTTCGGCCAATTTGTTTGCGCAATTAAAAAAAGATGCTTCCCCCGAAGTGCGTGCCGAAGCATTGAAAGCATTGGCAACCATGAATGATAAAAACATAGGTGATGCCATTAAGCAGGTGCTATCCGACAAAGAGAAAAGTGTGCGCGTTACCGGGCTCGATCTATTGGGCAAGATGAATGTTTCAAAGGAACTGATGGTGACTTTATTGGCCGATGTGATCAACACAAAAACGGTGGAAGAAAAACAGGCGGCCATCACTACATTGGGAAGTCTCCCTCTTTCAAACTCACAACCCGTGTTTGAACAGATGCTTGCAAAAATGGCCAACGGAAAACTTCCACGCGAAACTTATCTTGAATTGGCAGAAGCCATTGACAGCACAGGCTCGCCACAATTGATTGCCCGCTACAAAAAGATAAGCAAAAAACTTTCCCCCGATTCGCTCATGGCAAGTTATCAGGGAAGTTTGCTGGGAGGCGATGCCAACCGTGGCGCACGGATTATTTACAGCAACCAGGCTGCGCAGTGTATCCGGTGCCATGCCTACGGAGATTATGGCGGCAACGCAGGCCCACGGTTGAACGGCATTGCCACGCGGCTCACACGCGAACAAATTTTAGAATCGTTGATCGAGCCGAGCGCTCGGTTAGCGCCAGGCTATGGAACAGTCTCGCTCGAACTGAAAGACGGAAAAAAGATAAACGGCATACTGCAAGAAGAAAAACCAACTGGCTTGCTGTTGAAGGTTGGCGACAAGCCCGACACGTTGATACGCACAGAAAATATTGCCAAGCGCACCAATGGGGTTTCGAGCATGCCCCCGATGAGGTTTTTGCTTACGAAAAAAGAAATCAGGGATGTGGTGAGTTTTTTGGCGGGGCTGAAGGAGGAGTGAGAAATATCGAGATGATTTGGTGTATAGTGCTTTTGGTTAAATTGTTTGCAATGTAACCCAAGGTTGGCTCAATTTTTTTCGACACAAATTTTTCAAAACGTGAAGTCTGAGGAGAGACTCCACCTGCAATAGAAAGCTATTTCAATGGGCACTTATCATCTCACAAAATGCATGCAAATGGTTCTTAAACCAATCTGGCAATTCCTCATAGGGAAGGGCTGATGTAATTTTTTTATTCACCATTTGAAAAAGTACTCGATGCCGTGTTTCAGATGTATCTACAACTTGTAGGTTATCTATCAGACTAGAATATTGATTTAATTTTTTCAAATTCCCATAAAAGTTAAGATCAATTTCGATCGGATTTACGTAATGCCCACCAACTTTGCTCCTTTCAACTACCCGCATTTCGGACAGAGCAGTATTGTCCAATCCAAAAAAAATAAAAGTGATGGTGTATCCGTTTTCCTTAAAGCGTTTTGGGATGTCCCACGTGGAATCGTTCGAGAAATGCCCTTCGTAAGCAAAAATGTCCTTTCTGCTAAGGGCATCATTCACTAGAAATTCAAATTGGTTGATCACCCATTCATTGGCCAGTTTCCTTGCCTCTTTGTGAGTAGGTGCATGTTGTGGATAAAGTTCTCTCCTCTTACTCAAGAACAATTTATCCCCATCAAAAATTTGGTAATTGTTTCGAACCTGGGCTGGCAGGTAGTCAATACCAACCGTGGATTTCCCTGCACCGTTTGAGCCAGTTATAATATATAATTCCGGCACGTCTTTTTAAATGGTAACATCATCCAGTTCGAGATTATATCTTAATGTTGCGCTTTCCTGATCAGTTAGTTCACGGATCTTTTTAAAATTGTGCGATCCGCTGGATAAGGAAACGAGTATTATTTTTCCGTTGGTGTATTCAAGATAGCACTGATTGCTTGGCAAGTCCTTGAAATTGATCATAAAAGGATGGCCACTTTTTAACTTTTCAATCCGCAACCTCCTTACAGCTTTTGTTCCGAATTGCTCTAACTCATTACTTTCTGTCATGGCCGTTATGGTGTCTGTTTTTCTGACTAAAGGAAGTTAAATTTACAAAAAATCTTGCGTTTTTTAAATTGATAAAATATCACGAACGGTGACCCCAGTTGCTGTTTGAAAAAATATACCTCCTCTTCTTAAAGGCCTCCGCCAATAATGATGAAGGCAATTGTTGGCAGCAGCCATGGCACAAACGACTTTACCATGGGCACGAACTGTATGGCGACCGGGATAATGAATGCACCAGCTCCTGCAGCGGTGATGATATTGGAAAGTGTACAGGCCAGTTTATAATTTGGGTGGCCTTCAATTTTCGCGTTGTATTCGGGATCGGGTGGGGGTACTGTGATCATAATGATTAAATCATGTTGGCAATATAAATATACAGATGGCATGAGATTATCTGGGTGCACGGCAAATTCCACCGACCTATTCAGCAGAAACTAAATCCTGTATAGAATATTTATCTTGAAACTCAAGTGCGCTGGCCCGACAAAAAGGCGGGGGTGTGATGGGATGCGGGAGGAAGCATCTTTTTGTCTTGACTTTTTTCCCCAACGGGATGCCTTTGGCGTGGGTACTTTTTTGTGTCAAGACAAAAAAGTGCCAAATCAGCAATTGAAACCAAACATGAATAACTAAAATTGAATTGAAAGTACGGGCTCTGTGTATTTTGGTGGTCAGTGCAATTTGTTATGCACCTTCAGAATTTTGAATTGTCGATAATCAATGAAGTAAGAATGATGAAGCAACCTCGACTTCAAAATCATTTCGCTTGGCAAGACCGCCAAAAATCCCTTTGCACAATAAATTCCATTCCTTCAGTTTGGTTCTTGGTACTTGAACCAATTTTTTATCTCAAGGCCTCATTTCTTGTTGGCCCACTTGTGTTTTTGCTGGGATTGTCCTGTATAATCAGTCGCCCAAATTGAGCAACCATCGTTCTTGCCAAACCCCATCACCATCTCCCATGTCCGATGGATTTGTTCCATTATTTACCCGTTTTCCAAGAAATATGTAAAAAAGTGGGAGAAAGTGGTTGAAAGTGGATGGAAGTTACTTATGTTTGCCTTAGAAGAATCCCGCTATTGGCGGGAGTAAATCGAGACAACCACTAAAAGTCATGACCTTCTTCACCAGTGAATATGAGTGTAAGCTTGATGCCAAAGGCAGATTGGTTCTGCCAGCGCGGATCAAAGTTCAACTTCCCGAGCCAGATGCCGGGGTGCAGGAGCTTGTGATCAGGCGCGGCTTCGAGCAATGCCTTATTGTTTACCCCATGGTGGAGTTCAAGAAAGTCTTCTCAAAAATTTCTGGTCTCAACGAATTCAACGAAGAGTATCGCAAACTCCAGCGAAACTTTTTGTCGGGAGTGGTAACGGTAGAGTTGGACAGCAACGGCCGTTTCTTAATTCCCAAGAACATGCTCACCTACGCGCAAGTCGATAAAGACGCGATGTTGGTGGGCACGGGCAGCAAAGTTGAAATCTGGAACCCATCCAATTTCGAGAAGCACAAAATCCAAGACCCCAGTGAGTTGTCGAAGTTGGCAGAGAAGTATTTGAATGAGTAGAAACCGGAAACTTGATTCTTGGACAAAAAGAAAATGAGCAACTCATCCAGAATCCAGAATCCAGAATCCAGTAACTACCACAGGCCTGTAATGCTAACCCAATGCCTCGAAGGACTACAAGTAAATCCCGAAGGCACTTACGTGGATGTTACGTTTGGCGGAGGTGGGCACAGCATGGCGATACTTGAAAATCTGAGAGAGGGAAGGTTGATCGCCTTCGATCAGGATGAAGACGCCAGGCGGCAGGCAGATAATATTCAGAGTCGTTCTTTTACATTTTGTGAGGCAAACTTCAGGTACATGAAACAGTATTTGAAGTTGAGTGGGGTAACACAGGTTGATGGCATACTGGCCGACCTTGGCATTTCATCGCATCAGATAGATTCACCGGAGCGAGGTTTTTCAACACGGTTCGAAGGGCCGCTGGACATGCGCATGGATAAAAAGGGAAACCTTACCGCAGCAAAAATTTTAAACGAATATCCGGAAACGGAGCTACACAAAATTTTTGGCATGTATGGAGAGTTGAAAAATGCACGCACAGCAGCCAAAGCGGTGGTGGCGGCCAGGGCAGGGAAGCCGTTGTCAAGCACGCTCGATTTAAAATCTGCTTTGCAACAGATTGCTCCACGCGGAAAGGAGAACAAATATTTCGCCCAGGTGTTTCAGGCACTACGCATCGAAGTAAATCAAGAGATGAAAGCGCTGGAAGATTTTTTGCACCAATGTGGCGATGTAATGAAGGCAGGCGGGCGATTGGTGGTGATGAGCTACCATTCACTGGAAGACAGAATGGTGAAGAATTACATGAACACAGGAAAAGTGTTTGGCGAGTTGGAGAAAGATTTTTACGGCAACCCGATCAAACCATTTCGGGCTGTGACCAGGAAACCGATAGAAGCGGGTGATGAAGAAGTGAACGAAAACAAAAGGGCCCGTAGCGCAAAACTTAGGATTGCAGAAAAAATTTAATCGATGACTGAAATATAT
>JAYVAI010000514.1:0-2641 GCA_043751075.1 Cyclobacteriaceae bacterium
GCTGCTTTCGGCAAAGAGCACCTCACCGCTTTGAAATTTTTCCACCACATTCATTACCCGTTCGGCATCACGCATCAGCACCTCTTCATCGTTGCCGTCCAGTTCGCATAGCAGATAGGCGTCCATGCCATCGGTGAGTTTGGTGGTTACGGGGCTGTTGAGAACTTTGTCGCAATACGCGTAGGTTTTGAGCGCGGCTTCACGTTCAAAAAATTCCATCCCAGATGGCGTTATACCATCAACAAAAATCGCTGCAATGGCACTGCAGGCTTCTTCGTTGGTCACGAAGGGGATCAGCAGCAACACATTCTTTCGCGGCAGCCCGCGCAACTTAAACACAATCTTGGTGATGATGCCCAGTGTGCCTTCGCTGCCGCACATAAGTTGCGTGAGGTTGTAGCCGGTGGAGTTCTTCAATACATTGGCGGCCGTCCAGATTATTTCTCCTGTGGGCAACACCACTTCCATGTTCAGCACATAGTCGCGGGTAACGCCATACTTCACTGCCTTGGGCCCGCCCGAATTATTGGCCAGGTTGCCGCCCAAAAAACACGACCCGCTGCTGGCCGGATCGGGTGGATAGAACAGTCCTTTTTCTTTTACGGCATTCTGAAACACTTCCGTGATCACTCCTGGCTCCACCGTGGCCTGAAGGTTCAGTTCATCAATGTTTAAAATTTTGTTGAAGCGCTCCATCGAGATCACTACACCTTTTTTCACAGGCAACGAGCCACCGCTCAGGCCGGTGCCGGCCCCGCGTGGTGTGGTGGGTATTTTGTGGTGATTACAGATTTTTAAAATTTCACTCACCTCCTCTGGGGTTCTTGGTTTGATCACCAGGTCGGGGAGAAATTGATAGTATTCGGTTTTGTCGTGGCCATATTCAAGCCGTTGCTCTTCGTCAACGATCACGTGGTCACTTCCTGCAATGGCACGAAATTGGCCGATGATCACTTCGCTTACTATGTAGCTTTCTGGAACCTCACTTACTTTAACGTGTGCCATTAATCTATTACCTTTGAATGGATATATGATTTATAAAACAAGTCACAAAATTAATGAAATAACCTTTCACAGGTTGTGGCTTTTAATCTTCATGTTGATTTTGTTCAGTGCGTGCGGCTCTGCCCGCAAAGCACGAGCGATTAAGGTAGATCAGGTTATCACGTCAGCGCGAACGTTTACGGGAACTCCCTACAAGTGGGGCGGCACCACACGGGCGGGCATGGATTGCTCCGGCCTTACGGGCAATGCGTATCAGGTCATCGATCTTACACTTCCGCGAACAGCCGAGAACCAGGCATTGATTGGCGAAAAAGTAAAAAGAAAAAAAGTGGCACCGGGCGATTTGGTTTTTTTTGCTACCGGTAAAAAGAGAAGGGAGATCACGCATGTAGGAATTGTAACCGAAGTGAAAGGCAAAGACTATGTAAAATTCATTCATGCCTCCACCACATTGGGCGTGGTAGAAACAGATTTGTATTCCGAATACTACAGGAAACGATTTCGCAGGGCGAGGAGGATTATTGATTGAGGGTTAATCCTAATTTGTCAAGTTCTAAATTTATGATAAGATCAAAATGGATAATCAAAGGCCTGAACGAAAGTCACCGCTCTCTTTCTCGCCTTAGCGAAGGGCTGACATTTTTATCAAAGTGTCATTCCGGGCGAGGGGAGAATTTTTTTAAATTGGTTCACAAGCAAACGAGACCCTGCCTACCGGCCAGGCAGGCCCGGAATCTTGTTAAAGTTTGCGCCAATCTTTTTTATCGGGATCGCGGGTCGAGTGAAGTATTTTCAATAATGATAAAGTTTGAGCACCCTCGCCCGCGATGACATTTTCATTACTTGGATTTAACATGACAAAGTAGGATTAAGGTGTTCGCGTTTTGAAGTGTTCGGATGCTGAAAGCGTTTATGTGCATTATCCATGTTTGTATTTAAATAGTTGAATGGAAGAGTTGTTGCATCGGCACCTAAATCTTTGAGACTTTAATGGGAAACACACTTTTGCAAAGAGACCGAATTTCGGCAAGGGATAGAAGTGGAAAGCCCGAAGCGCGTTGGATATGAGCCGTAAGCCGGACTTGGAACGGATAGCCGGCCCCGTTTCGGGGTGACGCAAAAATTCAGTACACAATTTAGCACTTCAGCATTTGAACACCTTTAACACCTTTAACACCCTTAACACCTTAATGCATCCCCATGACTTCACGCAGAAAATTTCTTCAACTTGGCTCGCTGGCTTCGCTTGCCCCGCTCACAAAATTATTTGGACGCACCCCGGTGGTCGCTACAAAACCCATCGTAATCTCTACCTGGAATTTTGGAATCGGTGCCAATGAGGAGGCCTGGAAAATACTTTCTACCGGTGGCCGCGCACTCGATGCCGTGGAGGCCGGTGCCCGTGTGCCCGAAGGCGACCCGAAAGAAACTTCGGTGGGATTGGGCGGCTTGCCCGATCGTGATGGCCGCGTAACACTCGACTCGTGCATCATGGATGAGTTTGCCAATTGTGGGGCCGTTGCTTGCTTGGAGCATATCGTTCACCCTGTGTCGGTGGCGCGCAAGGTGATGGAAAAAACCCCTCACGTTTTTTTGGTGGGCGATGGTGCGTTGCAGTTCGCTTTATCGCAAGGAT
>JAYVAI010000515.1:0-6858 GCA_043751075.1 Cyclobacteriaceae bacterium
AAAGAACAAAGCATATATGGGCCTCGCTCTGCCTTCGAAGTAAAATGGACCAAGGGAATAAATTTCCGTTTGATTCCGGAGATCATGAACACCACCATATCGCCTTATGTGGCAAGTGGCAAAGGTATTACTGACCCGGCTTACCGCGAGTGGGTGCCCGGTTTGTTTGTGGGCATCAAGAAAGACTTCACTGTATATAAACAAATCAAAGGCAACAGCGAAGTGCTCTACAACCTCTACGACCCCGATAATATGAGCCCCTATGATGAACTTTCAGTGCGTTTTGGATTTGAGTTTCCGATGAGGAGGAAACAAAAAAATAAATGAAATTGAGTTACTTTGTTTTGTTGTTAACCGGAATTAAGCACCAACTTTAACAACAGGCCTAGCAAAATTGATCACAATTTGGAATGATATTCACAGGATAGCATTGAGCATAAGCAGGCGACCAACACAAACGATGGATTGTATTACTATCGCAGTGGATGGCCAGGCCATACAGGGTGGGTGGAGATACTACGGTAAAATTTGAAAGGTGAGGAAGCAATGCAGTGATCAGTTCAATTCCGATAAAAACTTCATCGTATCAATCCCATCCGCATAATCCCACAGTTCAGGCATTTGGGCTTTCCCGAAAGGCACGCTTCCTTCAAACCATGCGTTGGCCGAAACCACACATTGGATTTTATCTTTTTGTATTTCAAGTTTTTGTTTCAAGTCGGCCTGGTCTTTATATGTTTCGTAATAGACAACGGAAATAGGGGAGACCAATTGCTCCTTTTGCGTAAGGATCACGAACCCGTTATCTAAAAATGGAACCTGGTCCATCAGCATGATTGATTTTTGATAGTAGTAGTTGTTGGCATATTTATGATGATCAGCGATTTCTTTATAAGGTTCCCAGGTTTTCAAAAGTGTATCGAACGCATAGCCTTCCGGTACATACATCTTTGATACGTTGCGGCATCCCAGTCCGAAATAACTGAACACATCGTTGCCAAGCTCCATCAGGTGATCAGTACTTTCTTCTCCCATAAGGATGGCACATGATGACCTGTTTTTGCGGATGATGTGGGGCAGGTTTCTAAAATAGTATTCGAAATAACGTGCAGTGTTGTCGCTGCCGGTAGCGATTATCGCATCAACGTTTTTCAACCTCTCTTCGAAATGGATTTTATTTTTAAACTGTGGTTCGATAGCAATGAGCCACGAATGGATTTCAGTTAAGAGAAACGGATCCTGCGAACTTAGCTTGGCCACCAATTGATTGCCCGCCAGTAGCACACAGAGGTAATCATGAAAACCAACCAACGGTATATTGCCCGCCATGGCAACACCTATTTTTTTTCCTTTCTCAGTTGAGAGATTGTAACCACTTGCCCATGCAGAGAGATTTTTTTCATTCAGCAAATGTGCAATTCCGTTGAGTGAACGGTTGATCGAAGCAGGAGTGAACCAGGGGTTTAGCTGCGTAGCCTGTTCATGTAGGTTTCCTTTTTCTTCTGACGAAAGGCTTTGTATTTTTTTTCCCAACAGGGCAAAGGCTTGAATGCGGGCTTCTAAATTCATGTGGTGTAAACCTTTAGTGGGTCAGCGGTGTTTTGAGAGTTGGATTAACCGACTTATTTTTGTGACAAAAGTACGGGGCAAAACCCTTAATGTGAGAGCAAGATGGCAATAAAGATAACTGACGAGTGTATAAACTGTGGGGCGTGCGAGCCGGAATGTCCGAATACTGCGATTTACGAGGGTGGCCGCGAATGGAATTGGGCCGGTGGCACTGCGCTCACCGAAGTTGAAATGGAAGATGGATCGAAGCTTGACGCCAAATCTGTTCAAGCACCTGTGTCGGATGAATTTTATTATATCGTTTCGGGAAAATGTACCGAGTGCACGGGTTTTCACGAGGAGCCACAGTGTGCGGCAGTTTGCCCGGTGGACTGTTGCGTGCCTGATCCCGACATGGTGGAAACCAAAGAGGAGCTGATGGTGAAAAAAACGTGGCTGCACAACGAGCAACTGCAATCGTGAGAACAGTATTATAGGGTGCATGACAAATTGCACCGCTCTTTTTTTCATTCTGCGGCAAGATTATTGGGATCGCGGCTCATGTAGGCTTAGCACCATATTGAAACCTTTTAACGTGGCCGCGATGACGTAAATAGAAAGCGGTTGGAGTGCTCTAAATTGAAATGTCATTCCGGGCGAGGGGACAATCTTTATTTTTGTTTCCAAATAAAACGAGACCCGGAATCCCGCAATACGAAAGTCATTTGGTGAAAATGGGTGCAATTTGTCATACACCCGTACTATACGCAGGGCCTGCTGATAAGTATAGAATTTGATAACTTGGTTGTAAATCTAAAGGCGGCTCTGCCGCTTTCATCAACCCATACATCAGAATAGAGTTAACACAACACTACAGGTAGTTTTTGATTTGGATTTTAAGTGACTCGACCGCATCGGCAAGTTCTCTTCCAATCTCTTTGGAAAGTTCCGTTATCAAAAACGGGTTCTCTTTGGCTTTGGATTCTATTTCCAGCTTTACGATTTTATCTTTCAGGTGATGCACACCCATCAGCGTTATGCTTGGTTTAATCTTATGCGCAACCCTGGCCACTTCATCCCAATTTTCTGCCTTCGTTTGCTTCTCCAATTCCAAAATGTTGACAGGCATGGATTGAATAAAGGCATCGGCCATGTCACTGATAAAATCTTTGTTGCCCCCCGATACTTTTTCCAGATAAGCAAAATCAACTTTGCTGCTTTTATCAATGGGGGCATTTGTTGGAGCAACGGTTTCTGATTTTTTGAAATGGAATTTGCTGGCAAGGTGCCTGCTCAACGTTTTTAGCAATTCTTCCTGCGTAAAGGGCTTGGTCAAAAAATCATCCATCCCAATGGAAATGCACTTGTCGATATCTTTTTGTGTGGCGTTTGCCGTCAGCGCAACAATAGGGGTTTTGCCTTTTTCGTTGTTCCATTTTCGAATAGCCTTGGTAGCTTCAAAGCCATCCATCACCGGCATTTGTATGTCCATCAGCACCAGATCAAAATGATTGTGCTTTAATTTATCAATGGCAACTTCGCCATTCTCCGCAGTGTCATAAGGGCACCCCCACATTTTAAGTATGCTTCCGGCATATAGCCGGTTGATATCATTGTCTTCTACGAGCAGGATAGATGCGTTATGCAATTGGAGATTGCTGCTGAATGCCGGTCTCTTTTTAGGTAAGGTAGTATCTAATGCACCGGCTTTATAGGGAATGATAACGGTAAAAATCGACCCCTCGTTTTCGGTGCTCACTACTTTGATAGAGCCGTTTTGCAAGTTGGCCAACTGGCGCACGATGGTAAGCCCCAGGCCCGTGCCACCATATTTGCGGGTTACGCTTGCATCTGCCTGGCTAAAGCTGTCGAATATGGTTTTCAACTTCGATTTTGGGATGCCAATGCCGGTATCCTGAATTTCAAATTTCAAGTAATAGTTTTTGTCTTTTTTTTCGTTCAGGTCAACAGAAATATTGATGAACCCCTGATGGGTGAATTTCAGTGCATTGCTGATGAGGTTGATCAAAATCTGGTTGAGCCTTACGGGGTCGCCCATCAAGATGCTGGGAATGGTTGGGGCCATCCTATATTTTAGCTGGATACCTTTTTCCTGCGCTTGCAGTTTGAATGTGTCCATGAGCGAATGGACGGTTTCATCCAAGTTGAAATTTATCTTTTCAAATTTAAGTTTTCCCGATTCTATCGATGCCAGATCGAGTATGTCGTTTATGATTGCTTTCAGGTTTTCGGCAGCGGTCTTGATGGCCTTCAGGTATAGGGTCTGATCTTCGGAGGATGGATTCTGGCTGAGCAAATCGGCCATGCCTGCGATTCCATTGATAGGTGTTCTTATTTCGTGACTGATGTTGGCCAAAAACAATTCTTTGGTCTTTTGTGCACGCACTAATTCTTCTTCATTCTTTTTTCGTTGCGAAATGTCGCGGCAGTCCATGATCAGGCCTTCCAATCCATCTTTTTGTTTTAAGTTGATGGAATTGAATTCCAAAAATTTGTTGGATTTATCTTTGCATCTAAATTGAAACTCAACCGATTCAGAAAAACGCCTACGGGTGCTTTTTCTAAACTCCTCCCTAAAGTGGGGCTGTATGGATGGCTCAATGAAGTCGAAAAAATTTTTGCCGATCAGGCCCGATGGCTTATGGCCCAATTCTTTCACCGAGTTATTGCAATAAAGGATCAGGCCTTCATAGTTTACAATAAAGATTATATCAGACCCATCTTCCACCACAGGTTTGAAGAAGAGTCCTTTTTTTACATATCCGGCAAGGGATTTCATTTATAGATTCATTAATTCAAATGCCTGCGGCTTCCATTTCTTTTAAGTACCGATAGATGGATGATTTACCAATTTTTAATTTGTCAGCCACATCCAGCACGTTGTTGTCATATTTGTTTAAGAAGCTGCGTATGATGCGGTAGGTATATTCTTCCAGCGTCATTTCTTTGAGAAGAAAATTTCCCTCGTCCAAAATGGTGTTGAAGGTAATGTCTTTCGCTAGTATCTCGCCACCATCGGCCATCACGGCAGCAAGTTCCATCACCGATTTTAGTTCGCGCACATTGCCAGGGTAGTGATATTTTAAAAGTTTTTCCTGCGCCTCGCCAGAGATTTTAAATTTCGGGTAATCATTTTCTTTGGCAAACTGATCGAGAAAGTGCTTGGCCAATATGAATACGTCCTGCCCGCGGTCGCGAAGAGCAGGGAGCAGAATGGGCAAGCCCAAGAGCCGGTAAAATAAATCTTCACGAAATTTTCCGGCTTTCACTTCTTCAAGCAGGTTGCGGTGTGTGGCCACAATGACCCTAACATCCAGCTTCACTATTTGATTGCTCCCAATGCGTGTCAATTCTTTTTCCTGTAGCACCCGCAGCAATTTCGACTGCAGGCCCAAGTCCATCTCTCCAATTTCGTCCAAAAAAATGGAGCCCCCTTCGGCCTCTTCAAACTTTCCGATGCGCCTGCCGAGGGCACCGGTGAAGGATCCTTTTTCGTGCCCAAACAATTCGCTTTCGATGAGGTCTCTGGGTATGGCGGCCACATTGACGGCCACAAAGGGTTTGTCTTTTTTCTTCGAATTGAAATGGATTGCTTTTGCTATCAGCTCTTTTCCCGTGCCCGTTTCGCCTGTTATGGAAACTGTGATCTGTGTCTTCACGGCCTTCTCTAATAATTCAAATACCTTTTTTAAAGCTGGGCTTGATCCAATGATGCTTTTCTCAAATTCATATTTTGTGTTGATCTCTTGCTTTAGCCTGCCTATCTCCCTGATCAATGAATACTTGTTGCGCGCGTTCTTAATGGAATTTAAAATCCGGTCTTTGGCATCTTCATCTTTAGAGATATAATCAAAAGCCCCGCCTTTCAGAAGCTCCACGGCTGTTCCTATTTTTTCCTGGGCTGATACTACGATCACGCTGATGTCCGGGTCAAACTCACGGATTGACTTGAGCACTTTCTCCCCTGGCATGTCGGGCAGGGTATAATCAAGTGTGATTACCGTAGGTTTTTTATGCAGGTTGGCTATGCAATCTTTTCCGTTGCTGAATACTTCGGTATCGAAGTCGGGGTTTAAACTAAGCACATACTTTAGAAATTTGGAATAGGCGGGGTCGTCCTCGACTACAAAAACCTTGACCTGATCATTTTCCGACATAAGAAATCAATAAGAGCTTAATTAATCTTAAAGTAATAAAATTAAAATGAATCTTACTTGATACTTACGTGCATAAATCTCAGAATGGTTGAGATAGTTAGGCAAAGCTCTGTATTCGGGGTTCAAGATTGCCAGCCGTGTATTAACTTGCGGCCTAATTTTATTTATAGTGAACTATCTATCTGCAGAATCTCTCTCCAAGTCTTTCAACGACCGCTGGCTTTTTAAAGACCTTACACTCGGAATTTCACAAGGCGATAAAATGGCTTTGGTGGGAGAAAACGGAACCGGCAAATCCACCTTGTTAAAAATCCTGACGGGTCAAATCCCACAAGACTCCGGTGTGGTCAGCCTTCGCGATGGCGTTAAGTTGGGATACCTTACCCAACAACCGAACGTGGATGGAAACCTTTCTGTAACGGAAATTATTTTTGACAAGAACAATAAAATTGCTTCGGTTGTCAAGGACTATGAAGTATGTATCCACGATCCTCACACTTCTCCCGAGCGCATGCAACAGGTGCTCGAACTGATGGAAGAATACAAAGCCTGGGACTACGATGCCAAAGTGCAAACGATCACCGGCAAGTTGGGTATTGTGGACCTCGATCAGAAGTTTGATGAGCTTTCGGGCGGGCAACGCAAGCGGGTGTTTCTTGCTCAAATGCTTTTGTCGGAGCCAGACCTTATCATTATGGACGAGCCCACCAACCATCTCGATATGGAAGCTATTGAGTGGCTGGAGTCGTATCTGTCCGGTCAGCTCATCACCTTGTTGATGGTTACCCATGATCGTTACTTTCTTGACAACGTTGCCAACGAAATCATAGAACTCGACCGGGGAAAACTTTATCGCTATGATGGAAACTATGCCTATTTTTTGGAAA
This sequence comes from Cyclobacteriaceae bacterium, assembly GCA_043751075.1. Classification (GTDB taxonomy): domain Bacteria; phylum Bacteroidota; class Bacteroidia; order Cytophagales; family Cyclobacteriaceae; genus ELB16-189. The sequence continues at coordinate 6,614 of JAYVAI010000515.1, forward strand.
AGAAATCGGAGCGTGAAGAGATGTTGAAAACAGAGGTGGGAAGGGCGCGCCAATTGATGAAGAAAGAGTTGGAGTGGATGCGCAAACAGCCGCGTGCACGGGGCACAAAAGCAAAATATCGCATCGAAGCTTTTTATGAAATTCAGGATAAAGCATCCCAAAATATAAAGCGCGACAGACTGGAGTTGGATATGCAGGAGGCCCGGCAGGGAGGCAAGGTGATGGAACTGCATCACGTGTCGAAA
>JAYVAI010000516.1:0-6855 GCA_043751075.1 Cyclobacteriaceae bacterium
CTTCACTTACACTCAGTCCCAATTGATTTTTGATTGTTTCGTTGATGGCCAACATTACTGCACCACTGTCAACCATAACATTCACAGGCATTCTTCTAACCTGCTCGGGTTTCAAATGACCCGCCTGAGCAAGGTATTTATCGCTTAGGTTGATTAACTCTATGGTAGATTTTACAAGACCCATGTTATTATTTTTTGTTTACCCAAATTTACGTAGAACTTATTGGGGAAAATAATCACACATGCAACGGCCTATTCGCAGTAGCCGATAAACATGCTTCTTTAAATGCTTCCATATAAGTTGGATGCGCGTGGCTCATGCGTGATACATCTTCGGCTGAGGCGCGGTACTCCATTGCCACAACGCCTGCGGCAATCATGTCGGCTGCGCGGGCACCAATGATGTGGGCGCCCAGAATTTCATCGGTGTTTTTATCGGCCAATATCTTTACGAGGCCATCGGTATCCATCGAGGCGCGGGCGCGGCCCAATGCTTTGTAGGGAAAGTTGCCGGTTTTGTAAGCAATGCCTGCTTGCTTGAGTTGCTCTTCGGTTTGGCCAACGCTTGCTACTTCGGGCCAGGTATAGACTACGCCAGGAATTAAATTGTAATTGATGTGTGGTTTTTGTCCTGCCATTTGTTCTGCCACCAACACTCCTTCTTCTTCGGCCTTGTGCGCGAGCATGGCACCACGCACCACATCGCCTATCGCGTAAATATTATCAACCTTCGTTTTCAAATGGTCATCAACAGTAATCATTCCTTTCACGGTTTCAATCCCAACTTTATCCAATCCCAATCCATCGGTGTAAGGCTTGCGGCCGATGCTCACCAAACAATAATCGCCTTTCAACTCCAACTTCTTTCCTGATTTGTCCTCCGCAGTAAGCGCGATTTCTTTGCCTGTGTTTTGGATGGCCGTCACTTTGTGGCCGAGGTAAAAATCCATTCCCAATTTCTTGGTGGACTTCAAAAGTTCTTTGCCCATCGTGCTGTCCATTGTGGGGATGATGGAGTCCAAAAATTCTACGACAGAAACTTTTGAACCAATGCGTGCATAGACTGAACCGAGCTCCATACCTATCACACCTCCGCCCACAATTATTAAATGCTTAGGGATTTCTTTGAGTTCGAGAGCTTCGGTGCTTGAGATAATCCGCTTCTTATCGAATGGCGCGAAAGGCAATGGCGTGGGCTTCGAGCCTGTGGCGATGATTACTTTGTCGGTAGTTATGTTTTTGCTCTTGCCGTCTTTTCCTTTGATGGCGATGGTGTTTTTGTCAACGAACGAGCCAACACCAATATGCACATCAATTTTATTTTTCTTCATCAAGTAAACAATGCCATCGCACGTTTGCTTCACCACATCGCCTTTGCGCTTTATCATTTGCGTGAGATTGGCTTTTGGCTCATTGATATCAATGCCGTGCTCTTTGAATGTGTGCGTGGCATTGTGAAAATGTTCGGTGGAGTCGAGCAATGCCTTGGAGGGAATGCAGCCCACGTTCAAGCACGTGCCACCGAGCGTGTCGTATTTTTCGATGATGGTGGTTTTAAATCCGAGCTGTGCGCAACGGATGGCAGCCACATAGCCGCCTGGGCCTGAGCCGATGATTGTAACTTGGTAATCCATAGTGAGAATTTATTTATATCTGTTTAAAATCCGCTCATGAAGATTCTTCATGATATGAAGGTTCATTTCCAAATGAGAAGCAATTTCAATAGCCAACTCTGCCTTGTAGGTATGCACCGAATTATTTCGCTCCAGTAGCATCCTGAACCAATCTTCTTCATCATCCAATATTTTAAGAGTTGCCCCTTTGGCTAAAATAGCCCGCGGGCCGCCTGACGCTTCCTTATCTTCATACTCAATAACCAGTTTCACGGTTTTCCAAGCCAACTCGAAACAATATTCAAACCGTTGAATGGCACCATCGCGCATCAGGTCATTTTCAAAAGGTTTTTGAAGTGCTGCCTCAAGCGTATCAAGGGCTTGCTTGAGCGTGCCGTTTTTAGCCAGAATGTTTTCTTTATCAATCATGCGAGCAGTTCTTCAACATCGCGGAGGGCAATTTTTTTAAATGAATCGGATGCATCATTGAAATCAACCGCATCAAAAAGGTAAAGATTTGGTGTTGAATTCAGCGCTTCCTTAAATTCCCAAAGTTCCCTTAACGCCAATTTTTGAGGGGCAAAAAAGCCAACATCAATATCGGAGTTCCTCAACTTCTCAAGATTGGCCTGCGACCCAAAAATAAAAACCTTAGTTCCTGATGGCAGGTACACCCTCGCTACTTTTCTGATTTGCTCTAATATTTCGGCCCTTCTGTCCATCTTTCAAATCCCCAATATCAACCGTCCAGGCTCCTCCAACATCTCCTTCACCCTCACCAGAAAGCTCACCGACTCCCGCCCATCAACAATCCGATGGTCATACGAAAGCGCGAGGTACATGATCGGCCTTATTACCACTTCTCCTTTTAATGCAATCGGCCGCTCCACAATATTGTGCATGCCCAAGATAGCCGACTGTGGCGCATTGATAATAGGTGTTGATAACATCGAACCAAAAACCCCACCATTGGTTATCGTGAAAGTTCCACCCGTCATTTCTTCAATGGAAAGTTTGCCTTCGCGGCCACGTGCAGCCAGGCGCGCAATCTCTGCTTCGATTTGGTTCATGCTCAAAGCCTCAGCATTTCTTATTACCGGCACCACCAGCCCGCGAGGCGTTGATACTGCCACAGACACATCGCAATAGTCGTGATACACAATTTCGTCTCCATTGATGGATGCGTTCACTGCGGGAAATTCTTTTAGTGCAGCGCACACGGCCTTTGTAAAAAACGACATGAAGCCCAAGCCCACACCATATTTTTCTTTGAACTGTTCTTTGTATTTCGATCTCAAGTCCATCACAGGCTTCATATCCACTTCATTGAAGGTGGTGAGCATGGCAGTTTCGCTTTTCACAGCCACCAACCGCTTGGCGATGGTCTTTCGCAACGAAGACATTTTCTCTGATCGCTTGGTGCGTGTGCCGCCCGATGCAATAACAGGAGGGGCCGATGCGGCTGCCGATTTTGTGGCCTCTGGTTTTGCTGCTGTTGTAGCCGATGCTTTCGATGCATCTTCTTTTGTAATGCGCCCGCCCACACCAGAACCGGAAACCTGATTGGATGCAATGCCCTTCTCGTCTAAGATTTTTGCCGCTGCGGGTGAAGGATGGCCTGCCGCATAAGTTTTATCGCCTGCTACCGGAGTGGTTGTAACTGGTGAGGCAGAATTTGAAACTGGTGCGCCTTCGGTGATTTCAATTTTACAAATCAATCCACCAATGGGCAGCGTGGTTTTTTCTTGAGCTACGATGCGCAAAATTCCATTGGCTTCGGCAGGCAGTTCAAAGGTTGCCTTGTCCGATTCCACTTCGGCAATTATTTCATCCAACTTTACAAAGTCGCCTTCTTTCTTCAACCACGTTGAGATTGTTACTTCGGTAATAGACTCGCCCACTGCGGGCACTTTCATTTCTTTGATGGCTCCGGTTGCTTTCATCGGTTGAGTAGGTTGTATTGATGGAGTGGATAATTTATTTTCAGTAGGTTTGGCCGAAGCAGGGGCAGCCTGGCCACCATCGGCAATCTCGCAGATGACAGTGCCAATGGGTACTGTTTCGCCTTTTTGTTTGGCGATTTTTAATGTGCCCGCTTGAGGTGCGGTGAGCTCAAAGGTTGCCTTGTCCGATTCGAGCTCGGCAATTATTTCATCCATCTTCACTACATCCCCGTCATTCTTTAGCCAGTTGGCAATGGTTACTTCGGTGATGGATTCTCCTACGGTGGGGACTTTTACTTGTTGGGCCATGGTGTAATTTTATAAGTTTAAATTTTTATTTTTCGCCTGCTATGTCCATTGTTGCCTTATAAAGTTCCCCGCTTATCCAAAAGCCCGCCTTCTCCTGCAATTCAATCAAAATTTCTTTGACACTTTTGATTATGCCATTCTGTTTTGCTAAAAGTAAAATACCAATAAGTCCGATAATAGTAAGATGTAGTTGCTTGGCACATTTTCTTCCTCTTAATTCATCGATAATGAGTAAGTCAGCCTTTATTTCCCTGGCCAACGCAATTGCCTCTGCCTCACCTTTGTCGAGTGTAAGCAACAAAATTGAAATCAAATCATTCTCTTTCACTGACACGACTTCAATCCATTTCGCTTGCTTTATCTGATCAATATTTCTTTTGTTGCCGTCTTCCAGTCTTTTTAGCTCCTCAAAAACAGTTTTTGGAATTATTATTTTCTGATATAGTTTTTCAAGCAACCATAACTTATCAATCAAGAATAAATTGCTAATAGTAGTTGTATCACTAACTATTACCATCTTTCAAGATTTCATTTTTTTAATAGTCTCCATATCTTCCATTAACTCTGGCACATCGTAGTTTATGGGCACATGATTCTTACCAAGTAAAAATTGAAATTCCGCATAGTTCAATTTTGCCATTTGTGACGCTTGCCCAAAAGTCAATTTTTTCTTTTGATAAAGCATAACAGCAATATCTTCCAGTAACTGTCCCTCTGATACATCAGCCCAATCGAGTATTTGTTTTTCAATTACAAGCATATCAGGTTTTTTTAATCATCCCAATTTAAAAAATTGCTAGGTGCTGTAGCTAGTTCATTTTACCCTCGTATAAATCATCAATTGGAAAAATCAGATCATAATCGTTCCAGTTCAAATTACCGTGAATGATTTTAAAACCTTTAAACAATTCTTCCTTTAGATATTTTGTAATTGCTGGATGAGCTGATTGTCTCAAAAAACTCTTGAAGTCAACTGCTCTTTCTGTTTTATCAGAAAACAAAATTCGAATTACGTAATCACCTAAATAGATCGCCCTTTTTACAGTAACGATGTAATCCATGGTAGTTATTGTAGCATTTGTATGGTCAATTATTCTCATTTATCTTCTTTGATATTCTTTCAAACGAAACTTTTTTCTTGAACACAAAAAATTCGATCTGCTTTTCAACAATCCCTTAAACCTCCAATGCCTGACTAAGTATTTTCTCTTGCTCCGCTTTGTGCACCTTCGAATATCCTGTTGCCGGTGAAGCACTCGGCTTACGCGATATTACTTCAAGGCCGCTCATGTAGCGGAGCATGTACGACCAGCAGCCCATGTTCGATGGCTCCTCTTGCACCCATACTTGCTTCGCCCCTTTATACTTTTTAAGCACTGCGTTGAGTTGCTTTTCGGGAAACGGGTGCAACTGCTCAACACGTACCAACGCCACATCTTTTACTTTTTTCTTTTGCGATGCCTCTACTAAATCATAATAAATTTTGCCCGAGCACAGCACCACCTTCTTCACATCTTTGGCCGTCACCTTTTCATCATCGATCACTTCTTTAAATGTGCCCTTAGTAAATTCTGAAACGGGCGATACAACGGAAGGATGGCGCAAGAGTGACTTTGGTGAAAACACGATGCAAGGTTTTCTGAATTCCCAAGTAACCTGCCGTCTCAACAGATGGAAGATATTGGCTGGCGTAGTGGGGTTGGCAACAATGATATTATATTCTGCCGCCAATTGAAGAAAGCGTTCGGGCCGAGCATTGGAGTGTTCAGGTCCTTGCCCTTCATAGCCGTGTGGCAACAGCATCACCATTCCGTTTTGCCTTTGCCATTTGGATTCGGCACTGGAAATAAATTGATCAATCATCACCTGGGCTCCGTTAACAAAATCCCCAAACTGTGCTTCCCAAATAACAAGCGCATGTGGCGATGACATCGCATAACCATACTCAAAGCCAAGCACACCAAATTCGGAAAGCAAGGAATTGTAGATGTACAGTTTCTTTTGCCCTTTCTCAATGTGATCCAATCCGCAATGCGGTTCGTTGGTGTTGGCATCAAAGAAATAGGCATGGCGGTGCGAAAATGTTCCGCGCTTCACATCTTGGCCCGACATGCGCACGGGCACATCATCAATTAACAACGATCCATAGGCCAGCAGTTCGGCTTCGGCCCATCCCAATATTTTGGTTTCAAAGAATGCATCCTTTCTGTCCTTCAACAATTTTTCTATTTGCTTTAGGGGTTTAAAGCCATCCGGTATTGATGTGATTGCTTTGCCTACCTTATCAATAACCGATTGCTTGATACTGGTGTCAGGCGATTGATCAAAATCCTCCGGTTTTGATTTGCGCAACTTCTCCCACTGCTCTTCAATATTCTGGGGTTTGTAGGGAAGTGGTTTTTGTTTCACTTCATTCAGCCTGTCCTGAAGTTGGTTGCGGAAACTTTTGTCAAGGTCTTCGGCCAACGAGGCGTCCACATCGCCACGCTCAATCAATTTCTTTACATACACCTCGCGTGGGTTTGGGTGTTTGGCAATGAGGTTATACAATTTTGGCTGTGTAAATTTTGGTTCATCGCTCTCGTTGTGGCCGTGCCTGCGGTAGCACAACATGTCAATGAATATATCCTTCCCAAATTTTTGCCGGTATTCTACGGCCAGGTTTGCACAAAACGTAACGGCTTCAGCATCATCGCCATTTACATGGAGCACGGGCGAGTCAACAATTTTTGCGATATCCGTACAATAAATACTGGTGCGCGCATCATCAAAGTCGGTAGTGAAACCAACCTGGTTATTGATCACAAAGTGGATGGTTCCTCCCGTGGTGTAGCCAGGCAAGCCCGACATTTGCAAAACCTCATATACAATTCCCTGTCCGGCCACGGCTGCATCACCATGAATCAATATAGCGAGGCCTTTGCTCAGATCTTCGCCATACTCATCGTCAATTTGTCCGCGCATATAGCCAACCACTAAGGGGTCAACCG
>JAYVAI010000517.1:0-2629 GCA_043751075.1 Cyclobacteriaceae bacterium
CCCACCGCACGTCATACATGGTATTGACTTCTACTTTCACTTTTCCGGTAAAATCAAATACGGCATACGAGGCTATTGGTGTATCGTACACGGGCACGGCTATTCCATTTACTTTTACTTGATAAAATTTATCGGATGCAAAACCTTCGGGGCCTTGCCAGGTGATTACTTGTGCTAGTGCGTTGGAAGCAAATAGGAGTAAGATCGGGATTAGTAATTTCATGGTTAGGATGAATGGTTTTTTAAATTTCATTATGGCATTCACATAGTCTTTGATATGCTCTACGTTTTTTCCGCGCTCCAGCATAATGGTTTTCAATCCACTTTCGCAAAGTTCTTTTGCAGCCCAGCCTCCGCTAATGCCGGAGCCTACCACTATCGCATCGAATGTATTTTCTGCCATTGTGTATTTGTTACTTATTTTTTATGTCCTTATACGAGATTAATCGAATTCCTTTCTTATTAATAAAATCTTTTATTTTGGGATTCGTCCAAACATCGGTTACTCCTTGTCGATCAAGGGCTACATTATCATAGCCTTTGTGGTGAATGGCGCGAAGTTCTGGTGTGTCCAATCCTGGGTGATCAACAAAGAGATAAGTTTCTCCGGGTTTCAAACTTTCTAACATAGCGATGAAGCTTTGCGTTTTTTCATTGGTTGTAGCGGATGATCCGCCATAGCCGACATTGCTTACACCAAATTCATCGGGATCAATATCGATACCATATTCGGTTGCTAACTTTTTAGCCAATGCTTTTACTTCCGGTGACAGGTGATAGCAACCCATGTGAGCAGAGATGTGGCTGATGCGCGGAATTTTCTTTATAGCCAATTCAATTTGTGCACGAAGTTCTTTTTCTATTTCGTCAATCTTCCATTTGCTTTCCAGCAACGCCTGGCCCGGATAGTTTTTGTTTGGCCATATAAACGGAAAAAAATAGCCGCTTTCATCTACCAAACTTGGACAATGCGATACGGGCCTATATTTTACATTATCCCACTCACTGGTAAGGGCAATATGAAGGCCTACATCAACCGTTGGGTTTTCATTCAACAACTTTACCGCTTCCGGAAACCAGGGTGATGGAACAATTACCTCAATGGAAGTTTCAATGCCTTCCTTGAAACATTTTATGATGGCCTCATTACCCGCATGAGAGAAACCCATATCATCGCCTCGAACAATGAGACGGATTTCGGTATTCTTTTGTGACCAGCAGTTAACTGAATTTAGCAGTACGATGAATGCAATAGAAAACGTTCTGTTCATATCGGTTTGGGTTTTGATTTTACCGGGTACTTATCTTTGAAAACAACCACCTCCATGAAATGTAGTGAGCGCGTTGCCATGCTTTTTGTTGATCTGCCTTTACACTGATGCGGGATTGAATTCATAACAGTTCATCAAACAAACGAATGGGTTCAATTACATTCGAGCAATACTCATCAATCACTAAACCAGTGCGCGCGTTCACGCGAAATGGCCAGGATGATTTCCGAACTTCGGACGGAGTAAAATAATCCGGATATCCACCCACATCGCGAACATTTTTTGCTAACGCATCCGCACACTGAAGTGCCGCGTTTAGATAAACCGTTTCGCTTGTCACTTCATAAAAATAGAGGTAAGCCAATCCTAACTCACCAACTTTATCGGGCTCAATGCCATGCAAGCCATCACCACACATTCCACCTTTATCCACTACAATTTTATGCTCACCCAGTATATCGAGTGAGGTTCGTTGAGTGGTTTGAGCATCGGCAGTACTTGTAGTCAGTATCAGTGCAAGCAAAATTTTCATCGTTTAATTTTAGTCACTGGTAAATAACGATATAGTAAAACAAGAAACTGTACTGTAGTGTGCTGTTTCTTCACTCGCGAAGCATGATAGAGCAGGATAAAAAGCAGTGCTTTTTACTTTTATTTTGTAATTCCTTTAAACCATCTACTTATGAGAAAACAGCCTCTTCTACTTTTCCTTGTATTGGCAAGCCTTTTTATTTTGCAGTGCGGAAGTAGCGAAACCAGTGAAGTCAAGCTGTTTACATTAACAGTAACCAATGGCACTGGAAGTGGTCAATATCTGCCAGGAAAGCAAGTGCCCATTGCGGCAGCGGCACCCGATGCAGGAAAAGAATTTGATAAATGGACAGGTGCCATCAATACGATTATTGATACTACCAAGCCCACCACAAATTTGATAATGCCTTCGGGTGATGTGCAAGTTACCGCAACGTATAGGTTGGTTGATTTGGGGCCTCCCATTGAGATAGTGATTGATAAGAATACCAACTACCAAACCATTGACGGCTTTGGTTTTTTTGGGGGGCATGATGTGTGGTGGGGCAGTGGGGCAAATATGTGGAACGATGCGTGGGGTGAAAAAATAATCAGCGACCTGGGCATTACCATTTGGCGAAACGAATATTTTCCACCGGTCACCACCACGGTTGGGCAAGATGCTGATTGGGCCAAACAAAAGCCAGTAGTGGAAGGCTTGAAAGCCAAGGCCGATAAATATGGCGTCAAACTAAAATTTATTTTTACGGTGTGGAGCCCGCCCGCTGATTTGAAATGGCAATCTAAATTTTCTTGGCCTGGCGATGTAAACGCAACCCGTAATGAGG